>NZ_JBEXDB010000005.1:0-201872 GCF_040605575.1 Streptomyces sp. NPDC005566
TCCGACTCTATCAGACTCTTTCGTGTCCGATTCCCGGTCGAAGCGGGGCCGCTTTCCAGTTCTTCGCTTTCGCGCTTTCCCTTTCCGGCGATTCCAACTTTACCAGACTCTTTTCCGTTCCGTTTCCGGTCCGAATTTGATTCCGGTGGCCTGTGGACTGGCCTTTACCTTTCGGCTGATTCGACTTTATCAGAAGCAAATGATCCGAAGCTAATCGGGTCAATGCTCGAAGGAGAAGAAGAATCGATCGGCTCTCCGGGAATCTCGTCCCCAGCAAGAGCGAGTTTGAACTTTAACCGTCGCTCCCGAACTTGTCCAGTCCGTTGCAACCGTTAAAATCTACCTCCCCACGCCGACTGTGTCAACAGTTTTTGTGGGCGAGGAGGACACTAGCAGGTCAGCAGGGGTGTGCGCACATCGGCCGTCAGGCCGCGGAGGGCAACTCGGCGCTTCGTTCGACGGCTTCAAGATCACCCGTGTCGCCGGCCCTCGCCGCTCGGCCCCCGAGAATGTAGACGTAGGCGAGAAAAACCAGCTCGGCAGCGATCCCGATGGTGATCCGAGCCCAGGTGGGGAGCCCGGAGGGGGTTACGAAGCCCTCGATGACTCCGGACACGAACAGGACCAGGGCGAGGCCGATGGCCATGCCGATGGCTGCCCGGCCCTGCTGGGCCAAGGCGGAGCGCCTGCTGAGAGGTCCTGGGTCGATCACGGTCCAGCCGAGGCGGAGGCCCGTACCGGCTGCCACGAAGACAGCGGTGAGCTCCAGCAGGCCGTGCGGCAGGACGAGCCCCAGGAACGTGTCCAGGCGGCCGGCCGATGACATCAGGCCGATACCGACGGCAAGGTTGAGCACGTTGACGAAGAGGATCCAGATCACCGGTATGCAGAGGAACGCTCCCAGTACCAGGCACATCGCTGCGGCCTGGGCGTTGTTCGTCCAGACCTGCGCCGCGAACGAGGCGGCCGGGTGGCTGGAGTAGTAGGTCTCGTACTCCCCGCCGGGGCGGGTCAGGCTGCGCAGGTCCTCGGGGGCGGCGATCGCCGACTGGACCTCGGGGTGGGTGCCGATCCACCAGCCCATGACGGCGGCCAGAAGTACGGAGAGCACCGCCGTGGGGATCCACCAGTGCCGCGAGCGGTAGACCGCTGCGGGAAATCCGGCGGTCAGGAATCGTGCGGCGTCGCGCCACGAGGCACGACGGGTGCCCGTCACCGTGGACCGGGCGCGGGCCACGAGCTGGGTCAGTCGCGCGGTGAGAAGGGGATCCGGGGCGCTGGACTGGATCAGGGAAAGGTGTGTGGCAGTGCGCTGGTAGAGGGCGACGAGTTCGTCCACCTCGGCACCGGTCAGACTGCGCCCTCGGTGCAGAAGGTGGTCCAGGCGGTCCCACTCGGTGCGGTGGGTGGTGACGAAGACGTCGAGATCCATGGTCGGCTGCTGCTCCAGGCATGGGTGCGTACGGGTCCGTACTACTGCGGCGCGCTGCGGGTCAGCTTGGCAGACTGAGGTTCCGAGGGGCAGGGAAGGGCGGCGAAGGGTGGGCGGCGATGAGTGAGCTCGTGACCGGGGATGCGGTCGTTCTGGGGTTGCAGCCGGCGAGGCTGCCGAGCCGGGCGTTGGCGATCGCCATCGATCTCGCGGTGGTTTTGACAGTTTTTGTTCTGATATCAATCGGTCTCGCTGTGGCGACCGTGGCACTCGACGAGGCCGCGACCGCGGCCATCGCCGTCGCCACCTTCCTCCTGGTGCTCGTGGGAGGGCCGGTCGCAGTGGAGACGCTCAGCCACGGCCGCTCGCTCGGGAAGCTGGCCTGCGGCCTGCGCGTGGTGCGTGACGACGGTGGGCCGATCCGGTTCCGGCACGCGCTCGTGCGGGGTTCGATGGGCGTGGTCGAGATCCTGGGCACGTTCGGTGTCGTGGGATGCATCGCGTCGCTGGTGTCGGCGCGGGGACGGCGGCTGGGGGACGTGTTCGCGGGGACCCTCGTCGTACGTGAGCGGGTGCCCACCGGGCGGGCGGTCGCCGTGCCGCCGCCACCGCCCTGGCTGGTGGGGCGCTTCGCGCAGCTGGATCTGTCGGCCGTGCCGGACGACCTCTGGCTGGCGATTCGGCAGTACCTCACGCGGATGCACCAGCTCGACGCGGGTGTGGGCGGGTCGATCGCGCAGCAGCTGTCGGACGATCTGGCCGGGCGTACGGGGGTCCCGGTTCCGCTGGGAGTTCCTGCGGCGGCGTATCTGGCGGCGGTCGTGAACGAGCGCCAGGCGCGGGATGTCCGGCGGGTCATGGCGGCTGCCCGCAGAGGGGCTCAGGGAACGGTACCGGCGCCGGTACCGCCGAACGCGGTGAGCTCCGTAGGAGTCCAGCCCGGATGGCCCCAGCCCCCAGGAGCGGTCCGTCCCGTCGAAGGCGCGTGGTCCGCCGCAGCGCCGGCCGTGCCCGCCGGTACGTCTCCGGCGGCGGCGCCCGACGGACCCCTGCCGACCGGTCTCACCCCGCCTGCCGGGACGACCGGGTTCGCCCCGCCTGCTTAGTGGCTCCGCGGGGAGGGCGGGGTCTCCAGGTGCTCGAGCTCGATGCCGGGAGCCGCGAGGACCACGTCCCCGGCGATGTGGACGGTGTACCGGTCACCGGTGTCCAGGGCGCTGACCTGGTACTCGTCCACGATCAGGGACCCGTTGTCAGTGGCGTGCGCTTCACTCTTCACCAGGGCCCAGGACTGATCGACAGTACGGGGAGCGAGGACCGGGTCCGTGAAGGTGACCAGGCGGACACGGGTCTCGGGGGAATCGGGGGTGAGGCGCAGGAGTCGTGCCGTGGCGACGAGGAACGCGGGGGACGAGCCGGAGAAGGCGTGGGCGCGGACATTGCCTTCGGTGGCATGGGTGCCGCTCGGGTCGGTCCGTACCCAGGTGACGCCTTCGAGGGCGGCACCGCGGATCTGCCAGCTCGCGGCGTGCAGTTGGAGGCGGATGGGGCGGCCGAGCTCGTCCAGGGCCAGGTCGACGGAGCCCAGGTGGTCGCCCGACGGGGCCGTCGTCTGGGAGACGTAGCGCCAGCCGGAGGGGCCGGGGGCGCAGTGGAAGTGCTCTTCGCCGAGAGGGGTGTGGTCGTGAAGGTCGTGGAGCGAATACCGGCCGCGGGGCATGGGGTCCTTCTGGTTCCTCGGGCTGTGCGGGGGCGGTACGGGGCAGGCCCCCGGCACGGGGGTGCGGGGGCCTGCGCTCGTACCTGCTGCCGATAGTCCGCCGGCCGGTGGCCGGCGGGCCGCTCAGTAGCGGTAGAGGTCGGACTTGTACGGGCCTTCGACCGGGACGCCGATGTAGTCGGCCTGCTCCTTGCGCAGGGTCGTGAGCCTCACGCCCAGCGCGTCGAGGTGCAGTCGGGCGACCTTCTCGTCCAGGTGCTTGGGCAGCACGTAGACATCGGTCGGGTACGCCTCGGGCTTGGTGAACAGCTCGATCTGGGCCAGGGTCTGGTCCGCGAACGAGTTGGACATGACGAACGAGGGGTGACCGGTGGCGTTGCCGAGGTTCAGCAGGCGGCCCTCGGACAGCACGATCAGGACCTTGCCGTCGGAGAACGTCCAGGTGTGGACCTGCGGCTTGACCTCGTCCTTGACGATGCCGTCGATCTTCGCCAGGCCGGCCATGTCGATCTCGTTGTCGAAGTGGCCGATGTTCCCGACGATGGCCTGGTGCTTCATCCTGGCCATGTCTCCGGCCATGATGATGTCCTTGTTGCCCGTCGTGGTGATGAAGATGTCCGCGGTCTCCACGACGTCGTCGAGGGTGGCGACCTGGTATCCGTCCATCGCCGCCTGCAGGGCGCAGATCGGGTCGATCTCCGTGATGATCACACGGGCGCCCTGGCCGCGCAGGGACTCCGCGCAGCCCTTGCCCACGTCGCCGTAGCCGCAGACGACGGCGGTCTTGCCGCCGATCAGGACGTCCGTGGCCCGGTTGATGCCGTCGATCAGCGAGTGGCGGCAGCCGTACTTGTTGTCGAACTTCGACTTGGTGACCGCGTCGTTGACGTTGATCGCCGGGAACAGCAGGGTGCCGTCGCGGTGCATCTCGTACAGCCGGTGCACACCGGTCGTGGTCTCCTCGGTGACACCGCGGATCTCGGACGCCAGCTGGGTCCACTTCTGCGGGGACTCACCCAGGGTGCGGTTCAGCAGGGTGAGGATGTACGCGTACTCCTCGCTGTCCGCGGTCGCGGGGTCCGGGGCAGCGCCCGCCTTCTCGAACTCGACTCCCTTGTGGACGAGGAGTGTGGCGTCACCACCGTCGTCGAGGATCATGTTCGGGCCGCCGGTGGGGGTGTTGGGCCAGGTCAGAGCCTGCTCCGTGCACCACCAGTACTCCTCCAGCGTCTCGCCCTTCCAGGCGAAGACGGGCACGCCCGCGGGGGCGTCCGGGGTTCCGCTCGGGCCGACGGCGATGGCGGCGGCCGCGTGGTCCTGGGTGGAGAAGATGTTGCAGGAGGCCCAGCGGACGTCGGCGCCCAGGGCGACGAGCGTCTCGATGAGCACCGCGGTCTGCACCGTCATGTGCAGCGAACCGGTGATGCGGGCACCGGCCAGCGGCTGCGTGGCGGCGTACTCCTTGCGGATCGACATCAGGCCGGGCATCTCGTGCTCGGCGAGGGTGATCTCCTTGCGCCCGAAGGCGGCAAGAGAAAGGTCGGCGACCTTGAAGTCCTGGCGATTGGCGGCCGTCGTCATAACGGGCTGCTCCTCGTGATGGGTCGAGGGTGGGCTGGCTGGCTCTGCGGCGGTGCGGGCACACGAATGCCCGGGAGATCCGCAGTGCAGTCCGTCGGAGGCCCTCTCTCCCTCGGCCGGCCCGCGCGTGCGAACCGATCGACCGCCATCAGCAGCGACGTCTGGTACTCCCACGAATCTACACCGAACGGCCCAGTGGGCCCCAGCCCGGCCGGGCATCGGGGGTCCCCCACGGGGCCGTTCGGAGCGATCCGTGCAGGTCCTCGACGGGTCAGTGGCCGGAATCGGCCGGAGAGTCCGGCCAAGTCGGACCATCGGGGCCGGCCGGATCGACGGGCACCGGGCCGCCGGGGGTCTTGCCCGGGTTGGTGCCGGCCTCGGCGGCTTCCTCGTTGTAGATATCCGGCTCGAGGTAGATGACCCGGGCGATCGGGACGGCCTCACGGATCCGGGACTCCGCCGCGTTGATGGCGGCCGCGACCTCGGTGGCGGACTCGTCGTGCCGAACCGCGATCTTGGCGGCGACCAGCAGTTCCTCCGGACCGAGGTGGAGCGTGCGCATGTGGATGATGCGGGTGACGGTGTCCCCGTCGACCACCGCGCTCTTGATCTTCTCGACGTCCTCGACTCCGGCCGCCTCACCGAGCAGCAGCGACTTCGTCTCCGCTGCGAGGACGATCGCGATGACGATCAGCAGGATGCCGATGCAGAGCGTACCGATGCCGTCCCACACACCGTTGCCGGTGCCCAGGGCCAGGCTGACGCCGACGAGGGCCAGGATCAGACCGATGAGCGCACCGAGGTCCTCCAGGAGGACGACGGGAAGCTCGGGGGCCTTGGCGCGGCGGACGAACTGCGTCCAGGTGAGCTTGCCGCGGGTCAGGTTGGACTCCACGATCGCCGTACGGAAGGAGAAGCTCTCGGCGATGATCGCGAACACCAGCACACCGACCGGCCAGTACCAGGCCTCGATCGCGTGCGGGTGCTTGATCTTCTCGTAGCCCTCGTAGATCGCGAACATGCCACCGACCGAGAACAGCACGATGGAGACGAGGAACGCGTAGATGTACCGCTCGCGCCCGTATCCGAAGGGGTGCTGCGGGGTCGCTTCGCGCTGGGCCTTCTTGCCGCCGAGCAGCAGGAGGCCCTGGTTGCCCGAGTCCGCGAGCGAGTGGACGCTCTCCGCGAGCATCGACGACGAGCCACTGAAGAGGAACGCCACGAATTTGGCCACTGCGATCGCGAGGTTGGCGGCGAGTGCCGCCACGATCGCCTTGGTTCCGCCTGACGCGCTCATGGGTGCGTGGTGTCCCTTCCTCGGTGCTGCGGCACGGACGCCGCGGTACGGCCGGACATTGTTGCAGCCGCTGATGGGGACGGTACGTCAGACCACCACGGTGGCGCGGAACAGTGTTCCCGTACCGGATACTTCGACCGGTTCGTCCGCCGGCACGAAGACGGATTCGCCCGGCACGAGGCCCAGTTCACCGATCCGGGGAGCACCTGCCGTGCAGAGGAGGATCTGCGGGGTGGCCGCTGTCAGGGCGATCGGTGCTCCACCGGACGGCAGGGCGTAGCGCGACAGCCGGAACTCGTCGACCGGCGTCTCGTACAGCTCCTCGCCGGCAGGTGAGGCCTCGGGGCGCAGGATGCCGGGGTCGGTGGCCTCGAAACGGACGATGCGCAGCAGTTCGGGGACGTCGACGTGCTTGGGGGTCAGTCCGCAGCGCAGCACGTTGTCCGAGTTGGCCATGATCTCGACGCCGAGTCCGCCGAGGTAGGCGTGCGGCACGCCCGCACCGAGGAACAGGGCCTCGCCGGGCTGCAGTTGCACGTAGTTCAGCAGCATGGCCGCGATGACACCCGGGTCGCCGGGGTAGTGATGGGCGATCTGGGCGTACGGGGCGTGGGCGCCGCCGAGCCGGTCGGCGGCCTCGGCCGCTTCGCTGACCGTGTGCGCCATCTCGTCCGGGTCGGCTGTCAGGATCGCCGTGAGTACCTCGCGCAGGGCCGCTTCCTCGGGGCGGGCGTGGAGCAGGTCCACGTACGGCTTGAGGGAGTCGACGCCGAGGGCCGCTATCGCCTCGGCCGCGTCGGCGGGCCTGCGGAAACCGCACAGGCCGTCGAACGGCGTGAGCGCGCAGATCAGCTCGGGCTTGTGGTTGGCGTCCTTGTACGTGCGGTGGGGGGCGTCGATCGGTACGCCCCGGCTCTCCTCGTCCGCGTACCCCTGCTGTGCCTGGGCAAGGTCGGGGTGGACCTGGAGGGAGAGCGGCGCTCCTGCCGCGAGCAGCTTCAGCAGGAAGGGGAGACGGGGGCCGAACGCCGCGACGGCCGCCGGGCCCAGCTCACGCTCGGGGTCGGCGGCGATGACGTCGGTGAGGGACTGCTCCGTGCCCGAGGGCCGGGTGAGACGGGAGGGTGCTCCGGGGTGGGCACCCATCCACATCTCGGCCTGGGGTTCGCCGGTGGGGGCGGTACCGAGCAGCTCAGGAATGGCCGTGGTGGAGCCCCATGCGTAGGGGCGCACGGTGTTGGAGAGCCGGTCCATGGAAGTTTCGTCCTCGTGTGGTGCGCGGGGCGGGTGGTGCGGGATGAGGAAGGGCGAACAAGCGGTTCTTCAGGCCCGGTTGTCCGACGCCAGGGAGAGGTAGACGGCCGCGAAGTCGGTGACGGCGAGGAGCTCCGCGAGGGCTTCGAGCTCGGTGCCCTCCTCGGGTTCGAGCTCACTGATGGCCGTCTCGTGACTGAGGGCCAGTTCGCGGGCGGCCGGTCCTGCGCTGAGGCCGCCGGTGGGACGGTCGCGGAGCAGGACGACCCGGGCTCTCATGGCTTCCGGTTCGTCCACCCGGTCCCGGAAGAAGTCGTCGGGGTCGGCTCCCGCGGCGAACGCCCCCGCGAGCAGCCCACCGTGGGAGGGCAGCGCCTCGGGCAGTTCGGCAACGAGGGCCGGGCGCCCGGCGAGTTCGGCCAGTACGGCGGCGAACCGGCGCCCGACGGGGCCTGCGGCGTCACCCTCCGTCCACACGAGCGGCAGGCTGTCGGCGAGTTCCGCGGCGAGGGTCTTGGCCGGGTTGCTGTACGTGGCGATGGCCGGGCCGCAGCGCTCGGCCGCGCGGTCGAGGCGGTCGGCGACCTTCTGCAGCGCGTCGGCGGACGCATCGAGCAGGCCCACCCGGTCGAGCAGGGCGAGCAGCGGGGTGAGCAGGGCCCAGAGGGTGCCGGGGCCCGCTGCCGAGGTCTCGGCGTCGTACTCGCCGTGCGGGGCGGTGGCCATCGGTACGACGAGTCCGTGGACGCCGTTGACGGCCTCGCGCAGCGGCGACCGGACGGGGGCGACGGCGACGACAGTGCAGCCGCGGCGGTAGGCCTGCTCGGCGAGCAGGGCGAGGCCTGGCTCCGAGCCGTCGGCCGTCGCGATGAGCAGCAGGTCCAGGGAACCGGCCCAGCCGGGCAGCGCCCAGCGCAGGGCTCCTGCTGCGGGTGCGACACCGGTGGGACGGATCTGGGTGACGGGTGCGGCGGCGCCCGCGAGCGCGCCGATCAGGTCGGCGACCCCTGATGCGGCGGTGCCGGGGCCCGCGACGAGGACGGCGCGTGGCCGCCCCTCGGGGGCCAGTGCGCCGATGCCCGCCTCGGCGGCGTGCCGGGCGGCGGTCCGGACGCGGGCCCCGGCCTCGGCGGCTCCACGGAGCAGACCGCGCCGGTCGGCTCGGGCCAGGGCTTCCGGGGCGTCGAGCAACGACTCGTCGAGCATGGCGGTGGGCCTCCGATCACCGTGCTGATCAGCGTGCGGACTACGCGGGGCGGCGGGCTTCGTCGACCAGGAGGACCGGGATGCCGTCCCGTACCGGGTAGGCGAGGGCGCAGTCCACGCCGGTGCACACCAGCTCGGGGCTGTCGGCTGCGGACCTGTCGTCGAGCGGGGAGTGACAGGCCGGGCAGGCGAGGATCTCCAGAAGGCCGGCTTCGAGCGGCATGGGGCGGGTCCCTTCGAGCATGCGGTACGGATCAGGCGCGGACCTGGTTGCGGTCCACGGAGCTGGAGCGTCGTCAGCCTACCGCCGGGCCGACAGGGGCGCGGCCCGGCGGGGCCTGCCCGGCGGTGCATCCGGCGGCGAGTACGCGGGAAGCCTTCGGGGCCGCTCTGCGGGCCCGGTCCGGCCCGGGTCGCTCCAGATCGCGTGTGACCAGCCGGATCAGGAGTCGGCGGGGAGCGGGCCGTGCCGGGCACGCGGGCCCCGCACGGCCGGGAGTCAGAGCCTCCGAGCCGGGCCCCGCACGGCCCGGAGGGAAGGCCTCCGAGCCCTGTCGGGAGGAGGCCTCAGAGCCTCTCGTCCGGATCATGCCTGGCTCGAGGCCGACCCGGACGACAGACCCTAGGCGCGGACCAGCGCCAGCACCTCGTCGCGTACCGCCGCCATCGTCTTCTCGTCGCGTGCCTCGACGTTCAGGCGCAGCAGCGGCTCGGTGTTGGAGGCGCGGAGGTTGAACCACCAGTCGGCGTTCGTGGCCGTGAGGCCGTCGAGCTCGTCGAGGGTCACGTCGTCGCGTTCCCCGTAGGCCGCCTTGATCGCGGCCAGCCTGCCCGCCTGGTCGGTGACGGTGGAGTTGATCTCGCCGGAGCCCGCGTAGCGGTCGTACTGGTCGACGAGGCCGGAGAGCGGGCCTTCCTGTCCGCCGAGGGCGGCCAGGACGTGGAGGGCGGCGAGCATGCCCGTGTCGGCGTTCCAGAAGTCCCGGAAGTAGTAGTGCGCGGAGTGCTCGCCGCCGAAGATCGCGCCGTGCTCGGCCATCTCCGCCTTGATGAAGGAGTGGCCCACCCGGGTGCGGACGGGGGTGCCGCCGTTCTCACGCACGACCTCGGGGACCGACCAGGAGGTGATCAGGTTGTGGATGACGGTGCCCTTGCCGCCGTTGCGGGCCAGCTCGCGGGCCGCGACCAGGGCCGTGATCGCGGACGGGGAGACGCCTTCGCCGCGCTCGTCGACGACGAAGCAGCGGTCCGCGTCGCCGTCGAAGGCGAGGCCGAGGTCGGCGCCCTCGGCCAGGACGCGGGCCTGGAGGTCGACGATGTTCTTCGGGTCGAGCGGGTTGGCCTCGTGGTTCGGGAAGGTGCCGTCGAGCTCGAAGTACATGGGTACGAGGTCCAGCGGGAGGCCCGCGAAGACGGTGGGGACGGTGTGGCCGCCCATGCCGTTGCCCGCGTCCACGACGACCTTGAGCGGACGGATCCCGGCGAGGTCGACCAGGCCCAGCAGGTGCGCGGCGTAGTCGGTGAGGCTGTCGCGTTCGGTGACCGTGCCGGGTGCCGTGGCGGTCGTGGCCGGGGCGCCGTGTTCCGACCACTGCTCGACCAGGGCGCGGATCTCGGTCAGGCCGGTGTCCTGGCCCACGGGTGCGGCACCGGCGCGGCACATCTTGATGCCGTTGTACCGGGCCGGGTTGTGCGAGGCCGTGAACATCGCTCCGGGCAGGTCGAGTGCCCCGGAGGCGTAGTACAGCTGGTCCGTCGAGCAGAGGCCGATCAGGGTCACGTCGGCGCCGCGCGCCGTCGCTCCTCGGGCGAAGGCGTCAGCCAAGCCGGGTGAGGACGGCCGCATGTCGTGGCCGATCACGATCGCGTCCGCGTCGGTGACCTGGACGAAGGCGGCGCCGAACAGTTCGGCCAGCGCTTCGTCCCACTGGTCGGGCACCACTCCGCGCACGTCGTACGCCTTCACGAGCTGCGACAGATCAGCAACCACGGCCGGTCCTCCTGTGGGTCTTTACGGACCGCCCAAACTACCCGGCCGTCCCCCGCCGTCCGTCAGGGGAGCATCCAGCCCAGCACCACCGTGCTCTGGGCCATCACGACGAGGCACATCACCAGCAGCAGGCCGAGGCTCCAGGGCAGGACCTTGCGCAGCAGGTCGCCCTCCCTGCCGGCGAGGCCCACGGCCGCGCAGGCGATCGTCAGGTTCTGCGGGGAGATCATCTTGCCGAGCACGCCGCCGGAGCTGTTGGCGGCGGCGAGCAGTTCGGGCGAGAGCCCGGATTCGCGTGCGGCGGATACCTGGAGGGCGCCGAAGAGGGCGTTCGCGGAGGTGTCGGAGCCGGAGACCGCGACGCCGAACCAGCCGAGGACCGGAGAGAGGAAGGCGAGTCCGGCGCCTGCCGCGGCGACGGACTGGCCGATGGTGGCGGCCTGGCCGGAGAGGTTCATGACGTAGGCGAGGGCGAGCACGGAGGTCACGGTGAGGATCGCGTAGCGCAGTTCGTGCACGGTGGCGGCCCATTCCCGTACCGCGTCGCGCGACCGTACGCCGAGCACGACGGCGGTGATCAGGCCCGCGAGCAGGACGAGGGTGCCGCCCGTGGCGACGAGGGGAAGGGTGAAGACGTTGGCTCCCACGGCCTCGCCGTCGGGGTTCGCGACGTCGAGGAACGGCCAGTCGAAGACGCGGGTCGCCTCGGCCAGCAGCCGCTTGACGGGCGGGACCTAGGCGACGGAGAAGACGGCGACGATCAGGGCGTACGGGGCGTAGGCGCGCAGCACCTCGCGGCGCGGGTCCTCCTGGTCGAGGTCCTCGCTGCGTACGCCGGTCAGCACGGATGCGCGGACGGGTTCGGCGGCGGGCCTGCGGGCACCGGGGACGGCGATCAGGGCTCCCGCGCCCACCAGCGCGGCCGCGATGTCGGCGAGCTGCGCCGAGACGTAGTTGGACGCGGCGAACTGGGCGACCGCGAAGGCCACCCCGCAGACGAGCGCGGGCAGCCAGGTCTCCTTCAGGCCGCGCCTGCCGTCCACCAGGAAGACCAGGATGAGCGGTACGACGAGGGCGAGCAGCGGTGTCTGGCGGCCGACGACCGATGCGACGTCGTCGAGCGGCAGTCCGGTGACCTGGGCGAGCGTCACGACGGGCGTGCCCATGGCGCCGAAGGCGACGGGCGCGGTGTTCGCGACCAGCGAGACGACGGCCGCTTTCACCGGGTCGAAGCCGAGCGCGACGAGCATCACCGAGCAGATGGCGACGGGGGCGCCGAAGCCGGCCAGCGCCTCCAGGAGTGCGCCGAAGCAGAAGGCGATGACGAGGGCTTGGATGCGGGGGTCGTCGGAGAGCCGGCCGAAGGAGCGCCGCAGGATGTCGAAGTGCAGGGTGCGAACGGTCATCCGGTACACCCAGAGGGCGTTGACCACGATCCACATGATGGGGAAGAGCCCGAAGAGGACTCCCTGGGCTCCGGCGGAGAGGGTCTGCCCGAGGGGCATGCCGTACGCGAGCCAGCCGACGAGTACGGCGACGGCGAGGCCGACGAGTCCGGCCCGGTGGGCCTTCAGCCGGACGGCGCCGAGCAGGACCAGGACCGTGACCAGCGGCAATGAGGCGACAAGTGCGGACAGGGCTAGCGAATCGGCTACGGGTTCGAGTTGCTGGACAAACACACAGACCTCCCCGGATTCCGTGATGCGGAAGCGATCTCTCGCAGGTGGGGGAATGGTCGTGTCCGCGACAAGTCTCAGTCAATGCCCTGTGCACGAAAAAATGCCAGGGCGAAGAAAAACTTGAAAGAGGAACCAACTGGGGGAGGAACCGGAACCGAGGGAGCGTCAGCTGTCCGGGGACCGCAGGACCCGCAGATGACCGCGGCGCGCGACCTCCACCGGGTCAGCCGTACGCGGCCCGCGGCCGCCGCCGTCGCCACCCCGCTCGTGCGGCCTCGCCGCTTCCCGTACCGCGTTGGCGAGCGCTTCGAGATCGTCACCGCTGGGGCGCGTGGGGGCCGAGGGGTCGGTAAGCCTCACGACTTCCCAGCCGCGCGGCGCGGTCAGCCGCTCACCGTGCTCGGCGCAGAGGTCGTAGCAGTGGGGCTCGGCATAGGTGGCGAGCGGGCCGAGGACCGCGGTCGAGTCGGCATAGACGTACGTCAGTGTCGCGACGGCGGGACGGCCGCACGCGGTTCGCGAACAGCGACGTACAGGGCTCACGATGTTGGACGGTACCGCACTCTTGAGCGGGCTGCGACGACTCTCCCTGAGGTCACACCACCGTGTCGCCCCGCGAGGTCTCCGCCGACCGTCTCCGCACCGCCACCCTGACCTGCGGGGCGGCCGGGACGCACCGGCGTCGTCGGTTCCCTTCCGGTCACCGGAGGGGACACAAGCGGTCACCCGACGGAGGGTCAACGGTCGCAGCAGGGGCCTGATCCGGACTCAACCTTGGCCGGAATGCTCACGTGTGGACATTGGGCCCACCTGCGGAGCAGCAGTGATCCGTGGATCCTGCGGAGAGTTACGCTGCGTCGGTGATGGACAGTCCCGTACCGCCCCACCCGTCCGAGCCGCGGCCCCGCCGCCGCGACCGTCATGGCCGCGGCATGCGCGGGCCGGTCGCCCCGCCCCAGGTGCCTCTGTCGGTCAGCAGGGGGGAGAGTTTCCGCGATCTCGTCCAGGACTCGGTGGAACGGCTGGAGCGGCGCTGGCCGCAGCTGGCCGATGTCGACTTCCTCGTTCTCGATGTGCCCGGGGACCTGGAGGACACCGTGCCGCTGGGGCGTTCGGTGCCCGCCGTGAAGGGGCAGCCCGCGCAGATCGTCGTGTACCGGCGTCCTGTCGAGATCCGCGCCAAGAACCGTGACGAGCGGGCCATGCTGGTGCACGAGGTCGTGGTGGAACAGGTCGCGGAGCTGCTCGGGCTCTCACCCGAATCGGTGGACCCGCGCTACGGGCAGGAGTGACGCCCGCCCGTGGCGCGGGGCACCTCAGTCGTCCAGGACCGAGAGGTCCTGCTCCGCCGCGGGCACCTCGACCGTGCCGCCGTCGTCCGGCAGCGTCTGGACGGTGAACATCTGGATGCCGTCCTGCGCGATCGTGAGGGTGCGGGCGGCATGGACCGGGCCGCCCGATTCCGTCTCGACGGTCAGCGCGTAACCGCCCTTGAGTCCGGAGGGGACCTCCGGGCTCACCTCGAGGGTCGTACCGCCCTTGACCGTGTACGTCTTGACGGTCGGCTCGCCGCCCCCGCTGCCCGCGGACGCCGTCACCTTGACCTTGGCGGTTTCACCGGGTGCGGTCAGGGAAAGCACCGAACCCTTCGCCCGGTTGTCGGCCACGCTCGCCCGTTCGCCCACCGGGCCCGTCGCCGGAATGTAGGCGATCTCCTGCTCGTCACCGGTGCCCCGCACCACGCGCAGCGCGGCCACGATCGGGGTCGTGGAGCCCTGTGCGGGCGACAGCAGGAGCGATCCGGGCTCCCCCCGCGTGACGTTCTTGAGATCGACGCTCGCGGTCATCTGCGACTTGATGTGCAGGGTGTCCTTCCCGGCCGGCGAGAACGTCGCGCTCTTCCCCATCAGCTGCACCTTCACATCGGCGTCGTCATCGCCGGGCGCGAAGGCGACCAGCCGTACCGAGGTGGCGTCGGCCGGGATCCCGGGCATCACGAGAGTGCCCGCCGGGTCCTCGGACGCCGCCAGCCAGTCACTGCCCGCCTCGTCGTCCGCGGCCTTCACGACGGCGCCGACGCGTCCCTCCCGGGTGGTGACGTGGACCGTCACATCTTCGACGGCCTCGGTGGTCAGGGTCGAGATCAGCATCGGGACGCTCGACCTCGCCGGAACCGTGATGCCATCGCCCACATCGGCCTTGAGCGTGCCCTCGGGGCCGTACAGCTCGATATCGGCGACGGCCGCGGTGTCGTCGGGGTTGGTCAGATGGACGTAGTCCTGCCGCGTCGCCGCGGTGCTCGCGCCCGGGAACCAGAAGTCGGTGTCCGGCCCGGAGCAGCTGACGCCGAGAAGGCCGCGGGACCCGCCGGCGAGGTTCGTGGTCGTCTGCTGGGCGGCCCAGCCGGGTGCCAGCTTGCCGGTGGCGGTGCCGATCAGTGCGGGAGCGTCGGATTCGGACGTCTCGGCGGTGGCCGGCTTGCCGGACTCCTTGAGCGTGATGACGGGCTTTTCGGCCGCGGCCTTCTCCTTGGCCGCGGCCTTCTCCTCGGCCCCGTCCTTCTCCTCGGCCCCGTCCTTCTCGCCGTCCTCGTCCTTCTCGCTCTCCTCGTCCTTCTCCGCGTCGGACGGCACGTCCTCGTCCACCGGGAGCGCCACGGACGGCTTCAGCTCGGCGGTGCCGGCCTCGCCGTCGTTCTTCCCCGCCGGTGTGAAGGACGTGTACGTCGTGTCCGACAGGTCGGAGCCGCCGGGCGCGGGGCAGAGCAGGCTGGAGCGTTCCACGGGGAGCCTGGCGGCCGCCCCGGCCTCCGGCGCGTCCGCGTCGCCCGGCGCGGTGAGCGCGGCGAAGCCGGTGACGGCGGCGAGGGCGACGGTGCCCGCGATGAGGGACAGGGGGGTGGACTTCACTCGGACTCGCCTCGCGATGCGTTGCCGGACGGCCAGGGGCCTTCGCCCGGAGCGGTGTTCTCGTCATGTGCGTCGTACGGGGCGGCTTCGCCCGTGCCCGATGCCTGGGGCTGCTGCTGGGCGTAGCCGTACGGGTCGTAGGCGCCCTGCTGGTACGGGTCCGGCTGGTACTGGCCGGTCCCGTACGGGTCGGCCGCCGGGTACTGCTCGCCGTACTGGCCGGCTCCGTAGCCGGGGTCCTGCCCGCCCTGGTACTGCTCGTTCTGGTACTGCTCGCCCTGGTACTGCTGGGCCTGGTACTGCTCGCCCTGGTACTGGCTGTAGTCGGCGCCCTGGTACTGCTGCGCGTCCCACTCCCCGTAGTTCTGCTGCGGAACCGCCGCGTACGTGCCGGTCGCGTCCTGCTCCTCCGGGGCCGCCGCATACGGATCGGCGCTCTGCTGCGCCGGGATGTACTCCCCCGGCGCTCCCGCCGGCTCCTGGACGACCGGAGCGGCGGCGACGTCCTGGTCGTACGGAACCTCGTACGGGGTCTCCGCGCCGTCCTCCCCCGCCGCCGCGGCCTCCGCCTCGGCGGCAGCCCGGAGCCTGCGCGCCCTGCGTCCGTCTCCGGTGATTGCCTCGGCGTCGGCGGCGGCCACGGCCTCCTCGGGCAGGTCGTCGTCGATCTCCCGGCGGCGACCCGGCAGTGCCAGGACCAGCAGGACGACGGCGAGCGACACCTGCGCCCAGATCCAGGCGGTGTGCGTGACAGGGCTGTCGTACGTGAGGTCCAGCCTGCCGCCCTCGGACGGGAGGTCGAAGCCCTGCGCCCAGCCGTCCACGGTCTTGGGGGTGAGCGCCCGGCCGTTCAGCGTGGCCTGCCAGCCCGGGTCCGCCGCGTCGGCGATCCGTAGCACCCGCCCGGAGCCGCCCTCAGGGATCTTGGAGTGGGCTTCGACGGCGAGCGAGCCGACCTGCAGCTGCGTGGCTTCCTCGCCGCTCGCCTCGGACGACGGGACGATCATGATGCGGGCGACCGGGCGGTCGACGCGCCACAGGGCGCTGCCGTCCAGCTGGCTGAGCCTCTTCAGGCCCGGAGTGGAGTCGAGCACGCGGCTCATCTGCCGCGGCGCCCCGTCCCGTACGAGGACGTAACGGATCGCGAAGCCGCTCAGCTGACCGCCCTGGTCCGCACCGGAGCCGGCGACCAGGTTGGCGACGACCTTGTCGAGGTGGGTGTTGCTGCCGCCCGCTCCGGTGAGCTCGGCGTCGCCGAGGCGGGCGCCCGAGCCCCGGACCAGGCTGTAGGACACGGCGGCCGGTGACGTACCGCCGAGGACCAGGGTGCGCGGCTGGTCGCTGTTGTTGGTGCTCTCCTCCGCGACGAACTCGGGCACCTGCACCGGGTCGCGGCGCTCCAGCGGTCCGGCCGCGCCGCCGATCATCCAGCCGGCCGCGGCCAGCACAGGCGCGATCCCGGCCGCCAGGGCGATCAGTGCGGCGACCGGCTGACGCCAGCCGAAGCTGAGCGCGGTCACCCGCACGCGGGCGCCGTCGGCTCCGAGCAGCGCGGCGGCGATCAGCGCGGTCCCGTAGACGAGGGTGGCGGGGCCCGCCCAGGTGGAGCCGTTGGAGAGTCCGGCGAAGAGCAGCCCGACGAGCGCGGCGGCCCAGGCGGCACGGATCGCGAACTGCCTCTCCCCGCGCAGCAGGGCCGCCAGCGCCGCCAGCACGATGCCGAGCAGCAGGACGCCGCCCGTGGCCTTGGGGCCACCGGGGCTGATGCCGAGCAGGTCGAGCGCGGACGCCGTTCCCGTACCGATGTCGAGGCCGGCCTCCCGGAGGAAGCCGGACGGGCTGGAGAGCAGGGACAGCGACCAGGGTGCGAGGACCAGCAGCGGAGTGCCGACGGTGGCCAGGAAACGCAGCCCGTACGCGGTGATGTCGCCCCGGCGCAGGACGAGCACCCCGATGCCGAGGGTCACGGCGAGCGGCCAGACGATCGGGGTGAAGGCCATCGCGAAGGTGATCAGCAGCGTGTACGCCCAGGTGGCACGCCAGCTGCCGCGCGCCGTTCCGCCGTCGCCGCGCAACCCGTGCGCGGCAACGGCCGCGCGGGCGATCAGCGGGAGCAGGACGGCGAGTACGGCGGTGCCGAGGCGGCCGGTGGCCAGCGCTCCGGTCGCGGCGGGCAGGAAGGCGTACGCGATGCTCGCCCAGGCCCGCAGCAGCCGGGACTCGATCAGCGGCCGGGAGGCGAAGTAGGCGGTGAGTCCGGCGAGCGGCACCGAGCAGACCAGCAGCAGGGTCAGCGCGAAGCCGGTGGAGCCGAGGAACAGTGCCGACAGTGCGGCGATCACGGCCAGGTAGGGCGGTGCGGTCTGGGTACCGCCCGTACCGACCGGGTGCCAGCCGTCCGCGTAGCGCCCCCAGAG
This sequence comes from Streptomyces sp. NPDC005566, assembly GCF_040605575.1. Classification (NCBI taxonomy): domain Bacteria; kingdom Bacillati; phylum Actinomycetota; class Actinomycetes; order Kitasatosporales; family Streptomycetaceae; genus Streptomyces; species Streptomyces sp. NPDC005566. Next base: position 17,486 of record NZ_JBEXDB010000005.1, read on the forward strand.
GTCGGAGACGTCCGCGGGTGCGGGCAACAGGGCGCCGCCCGCGAGCGCGCCGCCTGCCAGGAGGCTGCGGCAGGCGATGAGCGAGACGAGAAGGAGCAGCGCGAAGAGCACGGGGCCGGGCTTGCGGCCGATCTTCTTGAGCCGCGCGAACTGATCGATCTCCAGGAAGTCGGCGTCGTCACCTCCGGGCCCGGACTCGACGGCTCCGTGCCGTGAGCCGCCGGAGTCGGAGTCGGTGCGGCTGCCGAAGTTGCCCGCGACCTGTTCGACGGTCGCGCGGACGGTGGCGCCGGGCGGCGGGAAGAGCGCCCGCAGCTCGGCGGGGTCCACGGCCCCCTTGCCGCGTGCGCGGCGTGCCGAGAAGATCCGCCCGGGGCGCAGCAGGGTGCCGAAGAGTCCGGCGACCTCGTCGAGCGCCTGCCCGGGGACCTTTCCGACGAGGTAGGCGAGGGTTCGGAGCAGGGTGCCGAGAACGAGACGGAGCAGGGCCCAGGGCAGCTGCTTGCCGCGGGCGTTGACGAGCATCGTGTAGACGGCGCCCGCCTTGTCGACGCGGTGCGGGCTCGACACGGAGCGTCCGGCGCAGTCGATGGGGCGGCGTTCCCTGGCGGAGGCCTCGGCGTGCCGAAGGATCGCGTCGGGTGCGACGAGCACCCGGTGGCCGGCCATGTGGGCCCGCCAGCACAGGTCGAGGTCGTCGCGCATCAGCGGAAGTCTGCGGTCGAAGCCGCCGAGCTCCTCCCAGACGTCACGGCGGATGAGCATGCCCGCCGAGGAGACGGAGAGCACGGTACGGACCTGGTCGTGCTGGCCCTGGTCCTGCTCGCGCCGGTCGAGTCCGGTCCAGCGGCGTCCGCTGTTGGCGATGGAGACGCCGACCTCGAGCAGCTGCTTGCGGTCGTACCAGCCGCGCAGCTTGGGTCCGACGATCGCGGCGTGCCTGTCGTTGTCGACGACGCGCAGCAGTTCGGCGAGCGCGTCCGGCTCGGGTGCGCTGTCGTCGTGCAGCAGCCAGAGCCACTGGACGGGTTCGCCGTGCGGGAGCTCCGGCATGTCGTACGCGTCGTCGCGCCAGGTACGGCTGACCGGGTCCCAGCCGCTGGGGCGCTTGAGGTACGGAAGGTCGTCGGGGGTGAGGACGCCGGCCGTGCGGCTCGCCTCGTCGACGGCGGTGCCGAAGTTCGTACGGCGTGCGAGGTGCAGGACGCGTTCGCCGCCCAGTGCCTCGGTGACCAGCCGGGCGGAGTCGTCGGCGCTGCCGGTGTCGGCGGCGACGACGTTCTGTACGGGGCGTTCCTGCCCGAGCAGCCCGGCGAGCACATCGGGCAGCCAGCGTGCGCCGTCGTGGGAGACGAGCACGGCGGTGACGACGTGCCGGGGGAACTCTGGGGCGGCGGCGACCGCGTTCGGCGCCGCCGAGGTGCTGTGCACGGACATCGAGGTACGGGCCCTCCGGCCGGGTCCGGAGGGGGATCCCCCCGGGGGCTGCATCGGTGTACACGCGCGCCCCGGCGGGGCGTTGGCGCGTCTCTCGGACGGGGCCCCACACTAACGGTACGGGTGTGCGCCCCGTGCCGAGCGGTTCGACGGCGGGAACCGGAGGCACCCGGACATGCCGGTGGCCCGTGGTTCCCGCCCTGTGCGCAGGGCGGGAACCACGGGCCACCGGTGGCCTTGGTCCGTGGTGGTGCGACTCAGATGGCGGCCTTCTTGAGGCGTCGCCGCTCACGCTCGGAGAGGCCGCCCCAGATACCGAACCGTTCGTCGTTGGCAAGGGCGTACTCAAGGCACTCGGAACGGACTTCGCAGGCGAGACAGACCTTCTTCGCCTCGCGGGTGGATCCGCCCTTCTCCGGAAAGAAGGACTCGGGGTCTGTCTGGGCGCACAGTGCGCGCTCCTGCCAGCCGAGTTCCTCGTCCGCGTCCTCGACCAGCAGTTGCTGGAACAGCTCGGTCATGTGCGCCCCTCGTCTGTCTCTTGCGTCCCCGTGATGCAGCCGTTACTTGTGCGGCCGAACGACACGAGTGAAATTACAAGTGTGTAGCTCCGGGCCAGTCAAGCGAAGATCTGCTATTGGCCCTGGCATTCACTCTGCGGAACCAAGCCTATGCGGAAAGTGTTCAAATCACCAAAAACCTGACATATGCCATCGGCCTGCCTCTGTCTCACTTCTCACCGGGTGAGACGACCGAGGTCGCCCCGATGTTGCGATTCGATCACCGAAGGGATCAAGATCACAGTCGGGTCACGGATGCTCAACCACGTTTACTCATGCGGTTGATGCGCCACCTTGCCTCTCCCGCAACTGCCAAAACCTTTCTCCACCCACTGCAACCGGATGGGGTGAAACATTGCCGCCAATTCGGGCATTGGGTTGACAGAAGGACGAGCAAGCCGGTCTCCTTGACTGCATGCCAGCGACCTCAGCCATGTACCCGACCCACGTCCGTGGGTTCCGTACGGCTGTTCAGGCCCGCTGTTGCTGTTCCAGCTGTCACAGCTGTTGAAGCCCTGACGCTCCAGCTCTGATCCAGCTCTCTTTCCCCGCTTTCGGGTTTCCGCGACACCCCCCGCACATGTACCCCCATGCCGAGGAACCACCGCACCCATGAACAGCAGCGACAGCGACCTCTCGATCGCCGGCGACATCCTCGAGGTCCAGCACCTCCTCCAGCCGGCCCGCACCCACCCCTCCACCGTGGCCGAGTTCGTCGGCCTGGCCCGCACCCTCGCCGCGGACCGGTCCCGTTGGGCGCACCTCGTCCGGTACGACACCACCACCCGCTGGTACCACCGGCTGCAGAGCGTCCCCCCGGTCACCGGCTCCGCCACGGTGGGGGAAACCCCGCCCGGCTACGAGGTGTGGCTGCTGAGCTGGGTTCCCGGCCAGGGCAGCGGGCTCCACGACCACGGCCTGTCCTCGGGTGTACTCACCGTCCTGGAAGGCGAACTGACCGAGCGCACGGAGCGCGGGACGCGGACGCTCGGCGCCGGCGCACAGCGCGTCTTCGCGCCCGGCTACGTCCACGAGGTCGTCAACGACTCGCTCGAACCGGCCGTCAGCCTGCACATCTACTACCCGGGTCTGACCGACATGCCGATGCACACCGCGCAGTGCGCCCCGGCGGCCCTGGACGCCGTACCCGCCTGATCGCACACTCCCCACCACCCCCACGGGGACCGGGCCGCGCCTGACAGACTGGTCCTCATGCGCATTGTGGTTCTGGCCGGCGGTATCGGTGGTGCTCGTTTCCTGCGTGGCCTCAAACAGGCCGCCCCTGACGCGGACATCACGGTGATCGGCAACACCGGCGACGACATCCATCTGTTCGGGCTGAAGGTCTGCCCCGACCTGGACACCGTGATGTACACCCTCGGCGGTGGCATCAACGAGGAGCAGGGCTGGGGGCGTACGGACGAGAGTTTCCAGGTCAAGGAAGAACTCGCGGCGTACGGCGTGGGACCCGAGTGGTTCGGGCTCGGCGACCGTGACTTCGCGACCCACATCGTCCGTACGCAGATGCTCGGCGCGGGCTATCCGCTCAGCGCGGTCACCGAGGCGCTCTGTGCGCGCTGGAAGCCGGGGGTCCGGCTGATCCCGATGTCCGACGACCGCGTGGAGACGCATGTGGCCGTCGACGTCGACGGCGAGAGCAGGGCCGTCCACTTCCAGGAGTACTGGGTGAAGCTGCGCGCCTCCGTCACGGCGCAGGCGATCGTGCCGGTCGGCGCCGAGCAGGCCAAGCCCGCCCCGGGAGTGCTCGAAGCCATCGCCGAGGCCGACGTCATCGTCTTCCCGCCGTCCAATCCCGTCGTCTCGGTGGGCACCATCCTGGCCGTGCCCGGTATCCGGGAAGCGATCGCCGAGGCCGGGGTGCCGGTCGTCGGACTCTCCCCCATCGTCGGCGACGCACCCGTGCGCGGCATGGCCGACAAGGTCCTGGCCGCGGTCGGCGTCGAAGCGACGGCCGCGGCCGTCGCACAGCACTACGGCTCCGGGCTGCTCGACGGCTGGCTCGTCGACACCGTGGACGCCGGGTCCGTGGCCGAGGTCGAGGCGGCCGGGATCCGCTGCCGCGCAGTGCCGCTGATGATGACGGACGTGGACGCGACCGCCGAGATGGCACGGCAGGCGCTGACGCTCGCCGAGGAGGTACGGGCGTGAACCGCGGACCTGACGAGGCACCCTCGTACCGCGTGTGGGCGCTGCCCGGGATGCCCCAGGTGCGGCCGGGTGACGACATCGCCAAGCTGATCGCCACCACGGACCCGGGGCTCGTGGACGGCGACGTCCTGCTCGTCACCTCGAAGATCGTCTCCAAGGCGGAGGGCCGGATCGTCGAGGCAGCCGACCGCGAGGCGGCCATCGACGCCGAGACCGTCCGCGTGGTCGCCCGGCGCGGAACGCTGCGGATCGTGGAGAACCGGCAGGGCCTCGTCATGGCCGCGGCCGGGGTCGACGCGTCCAACACCCCCACCGGCACCGTACTGCTGCTCCCCGAGGACCCGGACGCTTCCGCACGGGCGATCCGGGACGGGCTGCGCGACACGCTCGGCGTCGAGGTCGGGGTCGTCGTCACGGACACCTTCGGGCGCCCCTGGCGCAACGGCCTGACGGATGTCGCGATCGGGGCGGCCGGGGTCAGGGTGCTGGACGACCTGCGGGGCGGCACGGACGCGTACGGCAATCCCCTGAGCGCGACCGTGGTCGCCACGGCCGACGAGCTGGCCTCGGCCGGTGACCTGGTGAAGGGCAAGGCGTCGGGGCTGCCGGTCGCGGTGGTGCGCGGGCTGGCCCATGTGACGGCCACGGCGGACGCCGGGGGCGGTGCCCGGGCCATGGTGCGCGTCGCGGCCGACGACATGTTCCGGCTGGGAACGTCCGAAGCGGTACGGGAGGCTCTGCATCTGCGGCGCACGGTGCGGGAGTTCACGGACGAGCCGGTGGACCCGGGAGCCGTGCGGCGTGCGGTGGCGGCGGCGGTGACGGCTCCGGCCCCGCACCACACGACGCCGTGGCGGTTCGTCCTGCTGGAGTCGGCGGACTCACGGACCCGGCTGCTCGACGCGATGCGCGACGCGTGGATCGAGGACCTGCGCCGGGACGGGCGGAGCGAGGAGTCGATCGCCAAGCGGGTGCGGCGGGGTGACGTCCTGCGCAACGCGCCGTATCTGGCGGTTCCGTGCCTGGTGATGGACGGCTCGCACACCTACGGGGACGAACGAAGGGATGCCGCGGAGCGCGAGATGTTCGTGGTCGCGGCCGGTGCGGGCGTCCAGAACTTCCTGGTGGCTCTCGCCGGTGAGCGGCTCGGCTCGGCATGGGTGTCATCGACGATGTTCTGCCGGGACGTGGTGCGCGAGGTGCTGGATCTTCCGGACTCATGGGATCCGCTGGGCGCGGTGGCCGTGGGGCACGCGGCGGGTGCGCCGCGCGAGCGGGGCGCGCGCGGTGTGGAGGAGTTCGTCGCGGTGCGGTGAGGCGGGCGGGCTTCCCCCCACCCGGCCCCGGCCCTCACAGGCGGGCGATGTCGCCCGGCGTCATGCGCGGGGCACGGCGGGCCGGGGTGTGGCCCGACAGCATGATCAGTCGTGTCGCCCGGTGACGCTGGCCCTCGTACGGGGCCAGGAGGGCCAGCATCTCCTCGTCGTCGGCGTTCCTGTTGCCCGCCAGGGCATGGCCGACGATGCCCGGGAGGTGGAAGTCGCCGACCGTGACCGCGTCGGCCGCGCCGTTCGAGCGCTGCAGGGTCTCCGCCGCGGTCCAGGGGCCGATGCCCGGGATCAGCTCCAGACGGGCCATGGCCTCGGGAAGCTCCATGGCAGCCGCTTCCTCCATCCTGCGGGCCACCCGGACGGCCCGCAGGATCGTCGACGAGCGCTTGTCGTCGACGCCCGCGCGGTGCCATTCCCAGGACGGGATCAGGGACCAGGTCCTGGCGTCCGGCACGACGTACAGGCCGTGGGCGCCGAACAGCCCGTCCTGGGGGCCGGGCGCCGGGGTGCCGAACCGGCGCACCAGCAGGCGCCAGGCGCGGTAGGCCTCGTCGGTGGTGACCTTCTGTTCCAGGATCGACGGAATCAGGGACTCCATCACCAGACCGGTGCGCAGCAGGCGCAGACCGGGCCGGCTGCGGTGCGTCGCGGCGACCAGCCGGTGGCGGGGGCGGAAGGCATCCGGGTCGTCATCGTCGCCGAGCAGCGCCGGCAACCGGTCCAGGAGCCACTGCGCGCCGGGGCCCCAGGCCGCCGCCTCGATCCTGCCGTCCCGGGCAGCCGTGACCCGGAGGGTACCGGGACCGGCCGGTGTGCGAGTGGCCCGCCAGAACGATCCGTCGGACAGGGCCCGGTACGTGGGGTCCACGGGGCCCCGCCGCAGAGGGCTCAGGACCAGCCGCAGATCGAGCGGACCCGGCGGGGTCCAGGTCCGGTCCAGGGGCGGGGCGGACGGGACCGTCGCCGCCGGCACCTGCTGGGGCACGGCGGTGGTGCGGGGTACGAAGCGTCCTGCCACGGATGAGGTCCTCGGTCGTCGGTTGCTTTCGAGGGTACGGCCGACGGAACGGAACCTACTCGTCGGACGAGAAACGCACCGAGGCGTCCGGAAGGACGGCTCCGCACCAGATGCGGACCCCGTCGCGCAGTTCGTTGTCGGCACCGACCTGTGCGCCGTCCCCGATCACGGCGCCGGCGAGCACCGTACGGCTGCCGATCCTCGCGCCCGCCCCGACCAGCGAGTCGGTGATCACGGCCCCGGGTTCGACGACCGCGTCCGCCAGGACGGTGGAGCCCGAGATCCTCGCGCCCGCGCCGATCAGCGCGCCTTCGCCGATGACGGTACCGCCGGTGAGTTTGGCGTCGGGCGCCACGGATGCCGTGGGCAGCACCAGGCGGTCTCCGCAGCGGCCGGGAACCGCCGGGGACGGCGCGCGGCCCAGGACCAGGTCGGCGGAGCCGCGTACGAACGCCTGCGGGGTGCCGAGGTCCAGCCAGTACGTGGAGTCGACCATGCCCTGGAGGTGGGCACCGGAGGCGAGGAGCCCGGGGAAGGTCTCGCGTTCCACCGAGACGGGCCGACCGGCCGGGATGGTGTCGATGACCGACCTGCGGAAGATGTACGCCCCCGCGTTGATCTGGTCGGTGACGATCTCTTCGGGTGTCTGAGGCTTCTCGAGGAAGGCCGTCACCCTGCCCGTGGCGTCCGTCGGTACGAGACCGAAGGCGCGCGGGTCCTCCACCCTCGTGAGGTGCAGGGAGACGTCCGCTCCCGACGTGGCGTGCGACGTGACCAGGGCCCGGATGTCGAGACCGGTGAGGATGTCCCCGTTGAAGATGAGGACGGGCTCGTCCGGGCCGGAGGCCAGCCGCGACGCCACGTTGCGGATGGCTCCGCCCGTACCGAGCGGCTCGTGCTCGGTGACGTACTCGATGGAGAGGCCGAGCGACGAACCGTCACCGAAGTACGGTTCGAACACCTCCGCCAGGTAGGACGTCGCGAGCACGATGTGCTCCACCCCCGCTGCCCGTGCACGCGCCAGCTGGTGCGTGAGGAACGGGACGCCCGCCGCCGGAACCATCGGCTTGGGGGTGTGCACCGTGAGCGGACGCAGCCGGGTGCCCTTGCCCCCTACCAGGAGGATCGCTTCTCTTGCCTCTGTCACAGCACCGTCTCTGCTTCCTGCTGGGGCCGGGCCTCGTATCGGCTGGCCAGTGTATGCAGACCGTTCGGAGCTCTCCCGGTCAGCGGCCCTGCAGGTTGGCCGAACTGGTCCGGGCCGTGCCGAGCTTCTTGTAGAGACGGCTCCCGGGGCATTCGGTTGCGAACCCGTCGCGGTGACCGGAGATGACGTTGAGCTTGGCCTTCGCACCCTTCTTGTACTTGCCGCTGCCGCCCGAGACGAGCGTGACCTTCGCCTTCGGGTTACGGCCGAACAGGCCGAGTTTCCAGGCGGTGAGCTTGGCGATCGCGGTCACGGAGGCGGCGGGCGGATTCTTCGAGCTGTACGTCCCGAGTACCGCGATGCCCATGCTGTTGGTGTTGAAACCGAGGGTGTGTGCCCCGAGGACGGCCTTCGTCACGCCTCCCGCGCGTCCTTCGTAGATGTTTCCGCACTTGTCGACGGCGAAGTTGTAGCCGAAGTCGCGCCAGCCACTGCTCTTGACGTGGTAGCGGTAAATACTGCGCAGGACCGAGGGCGCCTGGGCACAGGTGTAGTTGTTGCCCGTGGCGCTGTGGTGGATGAAGGCGGCCTTGACGGTCGTCGTGTACGCGAAGTTGCGCTCCCGCAGGCTCTCGTCCGCACCCCAACCCTTGCGCGTGACGATGCGGGGGCGTGGTCCCACGAACGGCTTGGCGCCCGCTGCCACGACGGCCTGTTCCTCGGACTCGGCCTTGCTGAGGGCGGGGATCTCGGTGGCGCCGAGCGGGGCGAGGTCGGCGTTCACGGCGGAACTCTCGGCTGCCGCCACGGTGAGGGCGCCGGTGGCCGGGAGCCCACCGGGCTGGGGGGACGTGACGGGCGTGGCGGTGCCCGGGGTGCCGGCGGTGGACGGCCGCTGGGGGTCGTCGCCCGGGTCGACGAGTTCCACCCGCAGCCCCTCGGGGAGCGGCGTCGTCCGGCCGGCCCGGTTCTGCGCGGCCTCGGCACGTACGCGTACCTCGACACCGTTCGAGTCGCCGACCCAGAGCGGGGCCGTGGAACCGCGGACCGTGCCGGATTCGCGCTCGGCGCTCCCGGTATCGGCTCCGTGGTCGGCGTTGTGCGTCTCGAGGTCCTGCCATCCGCTCCAGCGCGTGGTGGCGGTCGAGCGGGTGCGGACCTGGACGGTTCCGTGGAGTTCGGCGTCGGCGTCGTCCCAGACCACGCCGACGAGCGAGAAGCGGTGGGCGGTGTGCCGGCCCAGACCCTGGGCCGAGTCGGGGGACAGTGACCTGGAGTCGGTGGGTTCACCGGTGGCCCGTGAGGTCTCGCCGGTGAGCGGTCGCAGGGGCAGGGACTGCGTCGAACCCGACGGTTCGGCAGCGGTCGCCCCGGCCGCCTGGGCGACCGGGGCAGAAGCGGGTGCGGCGGGCGCGGGCGCGGCGAGCGGCAGGGTGAGTGCCGCCGCGCAGGTCACGCCGATGGAGGTTGCAAGAAGTGCATGCATACAGGAAATCCTGGACAGAACCGGCATCTCCGGCTACTGGAGGGTCCCCGCCCCCACTTGACGGACCGTCTGCCGATCCGGTGTACGCGGCACCCGTCGCGCCCCGCCCCGTCCGTACCGGCCGCGTACTCTTGCGCGGATGAACGCCAGCGATCGCACCCCCGCCGACCTGCTGCGATCCGCGCTCGCCGCGGACCCGGCCCGCCCCCTGGTCACCTTCTACGACGACGCAACCGGAGAGCGCGTCGAACTGTCGGTGGCCACCTTCGCCAATTGGGTGGCCAAGACCGCCAATCTGCTGCAGGGAGACCTGGCCGCCGAACCGGGTGACCGGCTGGCGCTGCTGCTCCCCGCCCACTGGCAGTCCGCGGTCTGGCTGCTCGCGTGCTCGTCGGTCGGCGTCGTCGCCGATGTCCAGGGCGACCCCGCGGCCGCCGATCTCGTCGTCAGCGGACCGGACACGCTGGACCGTGCGCGCGCCTGCCGCGGCGAGCGGGTCGCACTGGCACTGCGCCCCCTCGGCGGCCGTTTCCCGCAGCCGCCCGAAGGCTTCGCGGACTACGCGGTGGAGGTGCCGGGCCAGGGCGACCGCTTCGCCCCGTACGCACCCGTGGACCCCGCCGCGCCCGCCCTGGCCGTGGACGGCGTCGAACTGACGGCGGACCGGCTCGTCGCACGGGCCCGCGAGGACGCCGCGGAACTGGGCCTCACTCCGGGGTCGCGCCTGCTGACGGGGCGTTCGTACGACACCTGGGGAGGACTCTCCGCCGGTCTCTTCGCCCCACTGGCCGCCGGGGGCTCCGTGGTCCTGTGCCGCCACCTCGGCCGGCTGGACGAGGACGGACTGGCCAAGCGCGTCGAGAGCGAGCGGGTCACGAGCACCGCGGTATGACAAGCGCTCCGTGGGCCACCCGTCCGGCCCACGGCGGGCCGAGCCCTCGGGACTGAGCACCGGCTGCGGTACATGATCGGGCGGTACAGACCACTCCGTCTGAATGCACAACCAAGCGTGAGGTTCAGCCGTCTACTCCTGCGACCGGCGGCTCATCGCGCCGCCGAACGTGAAGGATGGACACAGACGTGACCGACAGCTCCGGACCCCCTGCCGACCCGGACCGCCCGGACCGCCCGGACTCCTCGGCCGAGGAAGGGTCGCAGGACGATTCCGGGGCAACCTCGCAGGACGGCCCACCCGCCCCGGGCGGCAACGACGGGGACGACAAGAGCGACGGCGACGGTGGCGACGGGTTCCGGACCTGGGCGGACCGGCCCAAGAGCGGAGTCGCCGGGCACCGGCGGCACTGGCTCCGCTGGACTGCTCTCGCCGCCTCGTTCCTCGTGCTGGTCGCAGCCGGGGTGGGCTGGTGGCTGTACAAGAAGCTCGACGGCAACATCACGACCGACACGGGCGCCGCCGCCGAGCTCAAGGCGTACGACAAGGAGCGCCCCACCGCGATCGCGATGGACGCGCAGAACATCCTGCTCATCGGGTCCGACACCCGGTCGGGCGACAACCGCAAGTACGGCCGGGACGACGGCGGCAGCCAGCGCTCGGACACCACGATCCTCCTGCACCTCGCGGCCGACCGCAGGAGCGCCACCGCGGTGTCCATCCCGCGTGACCTCATGGTCGAGATCCCGAGCTGCCACCCCGAGGGCGGCAAGGCCACCAGGAAGCAGTTCGCCCAGTTCAACTGGGCCTTCGAGCTCGGTGGAACGGCCTGCACGATCCGCACCGTCGAGAACATGACGGGCATTCGGGTCGACCACCACATGGTCATCGACTTCAGCGGCTTCAAGGACATGGTCGACGCCGTGGACGGTGTCGAGGTCTGCCTCAAGGAGCCGGTCAAGGACGACGACGCCCATCTCGAGCTCCCCGCGGGACGGCAGAAGCTCGACGGCGAGCAGGCGCTGGGGTACGTACGGGCCCGTAAGTCGATCGGCGACGGCAGCGACACCGAGCGGATGGACCGCCAGCAGAAGTTCCTCGGGGCCCTCGTGAACAAGATGCAGAGCAACGGCGTCCTGCTCAACCCGACGAGGCTGTACCCGGTGCTGGACGCGGCGACGAAGTCGCTCACCACCGACCCGGGGCTGGACTCGCTCAGGGACCTGTACGACCTGGTGCGCGGGATGCGGAACGTACCCACGGAGAAGGTGCAGTTCCTGACCGTGCCCCGGCAGCCCTACCGCGCGGACCGGAACCGGGACGAGCTCGTCCAGCCGGACGCCGACCGGCTGTTCGAGCAGTTGCGCAAGGACGAGCCCGTCGCCGTGGTCCCCGCCGACGAGAAGAATGCGGGGGATTCACAGCCGACTCACAGTTCCGAGGAGGACCCCTCCGACGAAAAGCCCGGCGGTACGGACGGGAGTCCGAGCCCCGCCCCCACCTATTCGGGATCGAATGCTGCGGACGACCCGTGCGACCAGTAAAGCAATGGCCAAGCAATGGGCGGCAATCGGAGTGGAATAGGCAGAATGCCCGGTTATCAGCGGGGTGGAATATGTCACGCACGTCGTCCATGGCCGAATCGGCCGGATAGTGTGACGCGATCCGGCGCCGTCGGCCCCAAGGCCGCGCACCGCTGGAGCGACAGACCGAGCGCCCTGTCGGGGGAGGCGCCTCGCGTGGCACCGACGGAGGATTCAGGAAACCGTGGACGCGCATAGCCGTGGGCGGGCGGATGAAATGGACGCCGCCGACCAGTGGGTGCTCAACCCGCAGACCGGCAATTACGAATTGCGACTGAACCACTCCGGAACAGAGTCGTCCGGCACGTCCCGCACGACGGACCACTACGGCTCCGACCGCAGGAACGAGCCCCTCCGCGAGGTACCCGAGCAGCGGAACCGCCGCTCCGCACGGAGCGGACACACTCAGGAGCAGCCGCCGGTGCCGGCCGGGCGCCGTAAGCGCACGACCCCGAAGGCGCGGCGGAAGAAGGCCCTGCTGTGGACCGGCGGCGTGCTGGCGTTCGTGATCGTCGCCGGATCGGCGGGTGCGTACGCCCTCTACCAGAAGTTCGACGGCAACCTCGACACCGTCGACGTCGGTGACGCCGGCAGCAAGAGCGTCGCCGCCGACGGGCCGCTCAACATTCTGATCATCGGCACGGACAAGCGCACCGGCAGCGGCAACGAGGGCTACGGCGACAAGGGCAGCACCGGCCACGCCGACACCAACATCCTCTTCCACGTCTCCGCGGACCGCACCAACGCCACGGCGGTGAGCATCCCCCGGGACCTGATGACGACCATCCCGGAGTGCACCACCAAGCAGCCGGACGGTTCGGAGAAGGTCGTACCCGGCTCGCGGAACGTCCGGTTCAACGTCAGCCTCGGCCAGGAAGGGCGCGACCCGGGCTGCACGATGCGTACGGTCAAGAAGATCACCGGCCTCTCCGTCGACCACTTCATGATGGTCGACTTCAATGCGGTCAAGGAGCTCTCCACGGCCGTCGGCGGGGTCAAGGTCTGCCTGGCCAAGGCGGTCAAGGACCCCGACTCGCACCTCGATCTGCCGGCCGGTGAGTCCACCGTCGAGGGCGAGCAGGCACTGGCCTTCGTCCGCACCCGGCACAGCTTCGGCAATCAGAGCGACCTCGACCGGATCAAGGTGCAGCAGCAGTTCATCGGCTCGATGATCCGGCAGATGAAATCCGACGACACGCTGACGAGCCCCACCAAGCTCTACGGCCTCGCGGACGCGGCGACCAAGGCGCTCACGGTCGACTCCGGCATCGGGTCGATCAAGAAGCTGACGTCGCTCGCGCAGGAACTCGGCAGGATCGACACCCAGAACATCACCTTCGTCACGCTGCCGGTGATCGACAACCCGGCCGAGCCGACGCCCATCACCGTGGTCGTGGAACCGCAGAAGTCGGAGCAGCTCTTCGCGATGATGCGCTCCGACACCTCCCTGACCGAGGTGAAGCAGAAGGAGACGGCGGCCAGGAGCAAGCAGGAAGCGGTGCTCAAGGGCGCCGAGGCCGATCCGGCCGACATACGTGTCGACGTCCTCAACGGCGGCAGCATCGCCGGTGCGGCGGACGCGACGGTCACCTGGCTGCAGGCCGAGCAGGGTGTGCCGGAGGCCACGAACAGGGCGAACGCCCCGGCGAAGATCGACACGACGACACTGGCGTACGCGCCCGACCAGGCGGACCAGGCCCGCGCCCTCGCGGCGATCATGGGGCTGCCCGCCACGGCGCTCAAGCAGGGAACGGCCGACGCCGAAAACCTTCAGGCGATGGTGCTGACCCTGGGAGCCGACTTCAAGGGTGCGGGGGTACCCGTCACCGGCCCGGCCAAGGCACCGGAAGACATGCAGAAGGCCAGCGCCGACAAGGCAGAGTGCGCGAAGTGACGACCGGTCGTCGCGCCACAGCGAAAGTCTGAGCAGCAGGGGGGTCCTGGTGGGACGGAGCAGCACGCCTGGGGACGGGACGCGGTCGCGCGTCCGGCACGAGGGCCCGGTCGACGGTGTCCTCGGTGGCGGAGGCACGGCGGACGGCGGGGCAAGGGACGGTCGCGGCCGGCGGGAAGGTTCTGCCCCGCCGGAGGGCGGGCACCGCCAGGGCGGGCCGAGCCGCCGCTCCAAACGGTCCGCCAAACGCGGCAAACGGCGCGTACTGCGCTGGGTCGCGTCCGTTCTCGCCCTGCTGATACTCGGCACCGGGGGGGCCGGCTACCTCTATTACAAGCACCTCAACGGCAACATCAAGAAAGAGGACCTGACCCTCGGCGACAAGGACATGGCCGACCACAAGGCCAACGCCGCCGGACAGACCCCGCTGAACATCCTGATCATCGGGTCCGACGCCCGGGACTCCAAGGCGAACCAGAAGCTCGGCGGCGCCAAGAAGACCTTCGGGGGCACGCCGCTCGCCGACGTACAGATGCTGCTGCACCTCTCCGCGGACCGCAGCAACATCTCGGTCGTGAGCATGCCGCGCGACACCATGCTGAAGATGCCCAAGTGCACCGACCCGAAGACCGACAAGGTGTATCCGGCCAGCACAAGGCCCGTCCAGACGAACGAGAGCCTCGGCCGCGGCGGGCCCGGGTGCACGGTGGCCGCCTGGTACGAGCTCACCGGCATCACGATCGACCACTTCATGATGATCGACTTCGCGGGCGTGGTCTCGATGGCCGACGCGATCGGCGGCGTCCCGGTCTGTGTCAACGCCAACATCTACTCGCACAGCAGCGACGGCACGGGCTCCGGGCTGAAGCTGGAGAAGGGCACCACCGCCGTCAAGGGCAAGCAGGCCCTGCAGTGGCTGCGCACCCGCTACGGCTTCGAGGACAACACCGACCTCGGCCGCGCCAAGGCCCAGCACCAGTACCTGAACTCGATGGTGCGCGAGCTGCGCAAGGGCACCAAGCTCACCGACCCCGGAAAGCTGATGGGCCTCGCCGAGGCGGCCACCACCGCACTCACGGTCGACAAGGGCCTGGACACGGTCAAGAAGCTGTACGACCTGGCGGAGGAGCTCAAGAAGGCTCCGACCGACCGCATCACCATGACGACCATGCCGAACGTGTACGGAACGGGCAATCTCAGCGGCCGGGTGTTCCCCAAGGCCGGCGAGGCCGAGCAGGTGTTCCGGATGGTCCGCGAGGACATCCCGCTGGACGGCAAGGCGTCCAAGCGCAAGACACCCGTCACCAAGGACGTCGCCGCGCCCCTCGCCGAGATCCCGGTCAGCGTGCGCAACGCGACCAGCACGGACGGTCTCGGTCCGGCCCAGGGCCGTGCGACCGCGGTCAAGGACCTCCTCACGGACGCGGGCTTCGCCAAGGCCTCGATCGACTCGCAGAACGTCGAGGCGGCCGGCCGGACCGGCATCGTCTACCCCAGCGCGGACATGGAGGGCGACGCCCAGGCGGTCGCCAAGGCGCTCGGGATCCCGGTGTCCCAGGTGCAGAAGTCGACCAGTGTCTCGGGCATCGTGCTGGCCGTGGGTGCGGACTGGCGCGAGGACGGGGCGTACCCGGCCAAGGCCGTCGACGAGAAGACGCCGGAGTCGGCGGGTGCCCTTCGCGCGGACGAGTCCGCGTGCATGAACGTCAACCCGAACTACACCTTCTGACGTCCGTACGAGGAAGGGGCCCCGCCGAGTGGCGGGGCCCCTTCCTGCGTACGGCTGTCAGGCCGTCTGTTCCCGGACCGCCGGGCGGCGGCTCGCGATGACCTTCTTGGCGAGCGACCGCGGGCTGGTCAGGAAGCCGTATCCCCACGACATGTGCATGGTGGCCAGCGCCACCGGGATCTGCGCCCGCGCCTTGAGCGGCAGGCCCTTGCCGGCGGGCAGCGAGCCGGCGACGATCGCCGCGACGTACCCGGCCGGCACGACGAACGCCCACGGGGTGACCGCGGCACCGACGACGATGCCGGCCGCGATCGCGCATACGGCGGTCGGCGGGGCCAGATAGCGCAGGTTGATCGAGCCGGCGTGGTAGCGGGCCACGACGTGGCGCCAGCGGCCGTACTCCTTGTACTGCTTGGAGAGGGCGCGGATGCTGGGCCGGGGGCGGTACTGGACCTTGAGCTCCGGCGAGAACCAGATCTGACCGCCGGCCTCGCGGATGCGGAAGTTCAGCTCCCAGTCCTGGGCGCGGATGAACTCCACGTTGTAGCCGTCGGCCCGCTCCAGCGCCTCGCGGCGGAAGACCCCCAGGTACACGGTCTCGGCGGGGCCCGCCTGGCCACCGGTGTGGAAGGCCGCGTTGCCGACGCCGATCTTCGACGTCATCGCGGCGGCGACGGCGTCCTCCCAGGCGTTCTCGCCCTCGGCGTGCATGATGCCGCCGACGTTCTGCGCGCCGGTCTCCTCCAGGAGGCGGACCGCGGTCGCGATGTAGTTCGGGGAGAGCATGCCGTGGCCGTCGACCCGTACCACGATCGGGTGACGTGAGGCCTTGATCGCGGCGTTCAGCGCGGCGGGGGTGCGGCCGGTCGGGTTCGGCACGGTGTGGACCCGGGAGTCCTCCCGTACCAGCTCAGCGGCGATCTCGTCCGTGCGGTCGGTCGAGGGACCGAGGGCGATCACCACCTCCATCTCACCGGCGTACTCCTGCTCCAGGATGTGCCGGACCGAGTTCCTGAGATGGCGTTCCTCATTGAGCACCGGCATGATCACGGAGACGGCGGGGTACTGCGCGGCAGACATGTGGTCCTCAGGGGTCCTCGGGGGTGCCGGGGGTGCCGGGGGCTCTCGCACCCCGGGACGCGGCGTGATTCGGCCGCCACGTTACCGCGAACGGGGGACACCGGCGCGCGCCGCCGGGTCTCCTCCCGGTCTGCAGATCGTATGGGCCTACCGTGCGAAAGTCCCACTCGCACCGCGGAGGTGTCCCCCGTGCCCACGCCGCACCGATCGCCCCGTCCACCGCACCCCCGCACCGCTCCCGCACAGCGCAGAACCGCTCGGCAGCCCGGAGCGGGCACCAGGCACCGGCCCCGGACCGGCAACCGGAAGGGGCCGCCCCGCTGGGGCATGCGGGTGGCCACCGGACTGTCCGTGCTGGTGCTCGGCGCGGGCGGGATCGGCCACGCCGTGGTGAGCAGCCTGGAGACGGGGATCGACCGGGTCGACCCTTTCAAGGACATGAAGAACCGGCCCCAGGGCAGCCACGGCATGAACTTCCTGCTGGTCGGCACCGACGGCCGGGAGAAGATCACCAAGGCGGAGAGGAAGAAGTACAGACTGGGCGGCGCACCCTGTCACTGCACCGACACCCTCATGCTCGTCCACCTCTCGGCCGACAAGCGGCGGGCGAGCGTCGTCAGCCTGCCCCGCGACAGCTACGCCGAGGTCCCGGCCCACACCGACCGGACCACCGGCAAGGAGCACTCCGCCCACCCGGTGAAGCTGAACGCCGCCTATGCGGAGGGCGGCCCGCAGCTGACCGTGCGCACCGTCGAGGGCATGACCGGCGTCAAGATCGACCACTACCTGGAGGTCGACTTCACCAGCTTCATGGAGACGGTCGACACCCTGGGAGGGGTGCAGATCTGCACCGCCAAGCCGCTCAAGGACTCCTACACGGGCTTGAAACTGGCTGCGGGCACCCACAAGCTGGACGGCGGCAGGGCCCTTCAGTACGTACGTTCCCGGCACATCGACGGGGCCGCCGACCTGGGCCGGATGCAGCGCCAGCAGAAGTTCATGGCCGCGCTGGTCAAGCAGACCACCAGCAGCGGTGTACTGATGAACCCGGTGAAGTTCCAGCAGGTCGCCTCGTCGATGCTCAGGTCGGTCCGTGCCGACAAGGGATTCGGCACGGATCAGATGCTGGAGCTCGGCAAGGCGATGCGTGGCTTCACCCCGGCCTCGTCGGAGTTCGCTTCCGTACCGATCAAGGACGGCAGTTACCCCGTCAAGGGCATCGGCTCCACGGTGAAGTGGGACACGAAGAAGTCGAGGAAGCTGTTCCGGGCGCTGCGCGAGGACAAGCCGCTCGCCCCCCACCTGCCGAAGCAGCCGAAGGCGACGATCGTCGGCGTGGCCCCGGAGCAGATCCGGGTGCAGGTCTACAACGGGACGCCGAAGGACGGGCTCGGTCAGAAGGTCGACGCGGCGCTGCGCGGCACCGGTTTCAACACCACCCGCTCCCCGCTGAACGGCGGCCCGCGCGACGTCGAGCGGACCGTGGTCAGCTACGACCCCCGGTGGGACCGGTCGGCAAAGGCCCTGGCGACGGCGCTGCCCGGGTGCGAGCTGAAGGCCGTGAAGGGGCTGGGCGGGACGATGAGGGTGGAGGCGGGATCCGACTTCACGAAGGTCCAGCGGGTCAAGGCCGAGGACCCGCAGCGGGGCGAGTTCGGCACGGTGACGGGCGACCAGGTGGTCTGCCCGTAACCCTCTCCCGGCCGCGGCCGGAGTGAAGGGGGTGCCGG
This sequence comes from Streptomyces sp. NPDC005566, assembly GCF_040605575.1. Taxonomy (NCBI): domain Bacteria; kingdom Bacillati; phylum Actinomycetota; class Actinomycetes; order Kitasatosporales; family Streptomycetaceae; genus Streptomyces; species Streptomyces sp. NPDC005566. Next base: position 35,542 of record NZ_JBEXDB010000005.1, read on the forward strand.
TCCACGACCGGCGCCCCCTCTCCGCGTGCGGACCTCAGTCGTCGATGCCCTCGGCGGCGCGCCGCTCCCGCAGCTCCTTGATCGCACGGCGACGGGCGAGGCGGTGCGTACGCCGGATCTGGGCCTCCTGGTAGCGGCGCTTGTCGCGCTCCGTCTCCGGGACCACCTCGGGTACGCGGCGCGGCTTGCCGTCCTCGTCGACCGCCGCGAACACCAGATAGGCGCTCCCGACCTGCTGGGCCGGGGTCGACTCGTTCCACCGCTCGGCCAGGACGCGGACGCCGACCTCCATCGAGGAGCGGCCGGTCCAGTTCACCTGCGCGCGGACGTGAACAAGGTCACCGACGCGGACCGGCTCCAGGAAGACCATCTCGTCCATCGAAGCCGTCACGGCCGGGCCACCGGAGTGCCGACCGGCGACCGCACCCGCGGCGTCGTCGACCAGTTTCATGATCACACCGCCGTGCACCGTACCCAGGAGGTTGGTGTCGCTGCCGGTCATGATGTGGCTGAGGGTGGTCCGGGAGGCCGCGGTCGGCTTGGCCGGAACCTCGCCCTCCGGTGGCTGGGGCTGATCTGTCATGCCCTCCACCTTATGCGGGGGCTTGCCCCCGGTTGCATTGCATCAGATTCGCAACAGCCCTGGTCCGATTTCCGGTACACCCTGTAATACGTGCGGGCCGGGACGGCACACTGTTCCGCATGAACGATTGGCCCGAAGGACGGAACGGCGGACCCGGCGAGCGCTATGGGCAGGGCAGCGCGAACCCGCAGCCCGAGAGCGCCCGCGCCATGCCGCACGTCCGGCGGCGTCCCGCTCCGCCGCAGGGCGCACCGCAGGCCCCGCCCCGGATCCCCCCGCAGGGACAGGGTTACGCCGACGACGGTTACGACAGCGGCTACAACACGGGCCAGGTCTACGGCGGCGGCAACGGCGGCGGACAGGGCGGCGGCGGGTACGGCAGCGGCGGCAGCGACCGCGGCTATGTACAGGGCCGCCCCACGCCCAACTGGGGCCGGCGCATCAAGGTCGGCGCACTGACCCTCGTGGTCGCGCTGCTCGCGGTATCCATCGGCACGTACTTCTGGGCCGACGGCAAGCTCAAGCGCGAGGTCGACCTCTCCAAGGTCATCGACCGCCCCTCCGAGGGCGAGGGCACGAACTACCTGATCGTCGGTTCCGACAGCCGCGAGGGCATGACGGCCGAGGACAAGAAGAAGCTGCACACCGGCTCCGCCGAGGGCAAGCGCACCGACTCGATGATGATCCTGCACGACGGCTCCAACGGCCCGACGCTGATCTCCCTGCCCCGTGACTCGAACGTCGAGATCCCCTCGTTCGTCGGCTCCGAGTCCGGCAAGACCTTCAAGGGCACGGGCCGCACCACGAAGCTGAACGCCGCGTACGCGGAGGACGGCCCGGAGCTGCTGGTCCGCACGGTCGAGTTCAACACCGGGCTGCGCATCGACCACTACGTCGAAATCGGCTTCGGCGGCTTCGCCAAGATCGTGGACGCGATCGGCGGCGTGGAGCTGGACATCCCCAAGGCCTTCAAGGACAAGAAGTCCGGCGCCGACTTCCAGGCCGGCAAGCAGACACTGAACGGCGAGCAGTCACTCGCCTTCGTCCGCACCCGGTACGCGTTCGCGGGCAGCGACCTGGACCGTACGAAGAACCAGCAGAAGTTCCTCGCTGCGCTGGCCTCCCAGACGGCGACGCCGTCCACGGTCCTCAACCCGTTCAAGCTGTACCCGACCATGGGCGCCGGCCTGGACACGCTGATCGTCGACAAGGACATGTCGCTCTGGTCGCTGGGCAAGATGTTCTTCGCGATGAAGGGCGTCACGGGCGGCGAGGGCACGTCGATGAACATCCCGATCTCGGGCAGCACCGGCGGCAACCTGGTCTGGGACAAGGCCAAGGTCAAGCAGCTCGTGGAGCAGCTGAAGAACGACGAGAAGGTCACGGTCAAGGGCAACTGACCGACCGTATCCAGGAAGATCCGGACTGCTTGGCAGTCCGGATCTTCCCTGTTCCCCGAGCACCGCGCCTGCGCACCTGGCTGAGCCGAGCCACCTTCGCCGACGGGATCCTCCTGGCGCACGACCGGCGCCTGCCAGCGAAGCCTTCCGGAGCCGGGCAGGCCGCGAACACGCATGCGCCCTGCCCGCCGGTCACCAGCGTGCGTCCCGGACGCTCCGTTCAGCCACGAAAGCTGATGGTGCCCCGACGCCTCTCGCCGTCGAACTTCGAGCGGTCGACGGGCGGGCGTGGCATGGGGCGGGAGGCCATCAGTTTGATGGTGTCCCGGCCTGCCAGGGCTGCCTGCCACTGCCCCAGGTCCGGACGGGTGCCGTACGCGCCGGCCGCCTGGGTCCACAGGCGCTGCACCGCGGCCTCGCGGCGTTCGTCCAGCGTGCCCGGCACGGGGGCCAGATCCCTGCCCGGGGAGACATAGGCGTCCTGGGCGAGAACGCGGCCGATCATCAGGGCGGCCTTGTAGCGGTCGCTGTCGACGGAGGCCGTTCCCTTCGGCGCGTGGGGGTCCAGCCAGTCAGGCGTGTCGGCCTGGTCCAGCACCGGGCGCTGCCCGACAAGCCTGGCGCCGTCGCAGTCGAGCAGGTACGCCGCAGGGCCGGGCCGGACCGTCCACAGGACGTTGGCCTGCGACAGGTCTCCGATCACCAGGCCCATCGAGTGCAGCCACCGGTACATGTCCGTCAGCGCCACCACCAGCGTGTACCGCTCGGCGGGGGAGGGCTGCGCGACGGCCTGCCAGGCCGGCCTCGGTTCGCGCAGCAGGTACGCCAGTTCCGCCAGCTTGCTGTCCCCCCGTGATGTCGTCCACGTCATGGAGTCCGGGGCCCGGTACATGAGGAAACCGGTGACGAGCTGCCCGTCGACGACCCGGCACAAGGGCCAGGCCGTCTCACGGTCGAGCCGGTCCCGGCCCGCCGGGCCCAGGGCCTGGCGGAGCGAGACCAGGGCGGCGAGCGAGGCACCGTCGACCTTGTGGGGCTCCCGGTAGCTCTTGTAGAGCAGCCCTCCCGGGCCCTCGACCGCGTGGACCTCGCCCTGGCCGCCGTCCCCGACCTTGCCCAGCAGCTTCAGGGCCGCCCGGTGGACGTCACCGCCGTCGTGCTCGCTCATCCCCGCCCCTCCCACAGCACGATGGTGCTCCGGTCGTCGTCGTACGACTTCACCCGGAACTGTGCCTGCCACAGGAAGTCGGCCGGGCCCGGGACCGTACCGCTGCCCCAAGCCGCTGCCAGGAACTCGCGCATCTCCGGCTCCCCCGCGAGGGGTGTGGACAGCCCGTCGGTGCTGAGGACGAGGACGTCGCCCGGCGCGGCCGGGCCGATCAGGGAGGTCTCCGCCGTACGGGCGAGGGGCAGGGCGTCCGTGCGGGTATCGATCACACCGGAGCCCTCCGGGCCCTGGGCCTCGGTGATGTCCAGCAGCCATCTTCCCGCGCGCAGCAGCGCCGTACCACCGTCGCCGACGGCGAAGAATCCCCGGAGCCGGATGGCCGGATCGAGCGGCACGAGCAGCACGCGCAGGGTGGTCGCGTAGGCCGCAGGGTCGTGCGAACTGCTGCGCGCGTGGTCCGCGAGCAGGACGGCGATCTCGCCCACCACGGCGTCCGCCAGCTCGGCCAGCGCTGCCCCGTCACCCGCTGCCAGTACGGCGCAGAGCCGTTCCGCCGCACGGTCCAGATAGGCCGCCGCCAGCCGGCAGGCCTCGTTCGACCCGATGTGCGAGCGGGCCGCGGTGCCGACCCCGTCCGCCACGGCGAGCAGGAGCAGCTCACCCGTGCCGGGGCTGCCGATCCGGGTGACGCACAGGGCGTCCTGACGCGGCTCCCCGAGGTAGCGGTGGGAGTCGCCGCGGATCGACGCGGCGCGGACGCTCAACGCCCCGTGGTCCGCACCGTCCACGACGATGTCGGGCAGGACGGCGGCCGCCGGATCGGCCCCCGCGGAGGGCAGTTGCTGGGGGATCGGCGGGTACATCGGCGGCTTCCTGCCGCTGTGCGCGGGCTCGCCCAGTGTGGGAGGCGCGGGCCGTTCCACCGCGGTCGGGGGCAGGGCGTCGGTGGCTGCCGACGGGAGTGCCGGAGCGGAGGGCGGCGCCTGCGGGCCCAGGTCGAGGCCGGCCGCCGGGGTCGCCGGGACGGCCCGCTGTTCCCACCGGTACTGCCCGGGAAGTGACTGGGTGACCGGCCCGGAGACCGGCTGTCCCGGCCAGGGGTCGCCCAGGCCTTCCTGCTCCGGTGGTCCGTACCGGCGTTCCGGCGCCGGGTTCGGTTGCCCGCTCTGCCACGCCTCGCCCTGCCCCGGGCTTCCGTAGCGCTCGTACGGATCCCCTTCTCGGCGTGCGTACGGCTGCTCCTGCCCGGCCTCCGGCCAGTCCGTCTGCATCAACGGGCTCTCGGGAGTGGCGGCCACCAATCGCTCCGCCGTGCGCCAGGTCTCGTCCAGTGGATCGTTCGCGTCGTCCTGATTCCGCATCGTCGTCCTCAGAGCTTGTCGAGGGAGACGGTGGAGAAGCCCGGGACGGTCTCGTCGACGGCGAGCGTGAAGCCCGCGCCCCCGTCGGCGGCGATGCTGCTGGCCGACCGGACGATCGAGCGAGTCAGGCTGGAGGCGAACTCGCGCAGTGCCTGCGCCGGGGAGACCGTGGCGTCCTGTTGCATGAAGGCGCGGAAGTTGGCGACCTGGCCGATCGTGACGGCCTCCGCGTCCCCGATCCCGAAGGCGATGATCTTCGGGCAGTACCGCGACTCGGTCAGGGTCTTGTGGGCGTGCTCCCAGTCGTCGTCCGTGGGGCCGCCGTCCGACAGGAAGAAGGCGACCGGCCGATAGACCTCGTGCCCCTCCGCCTTGAGCGCGGCCACATCCCGCTCGATGCAGTGAAGAAGCGTGCGGAAGGCGTCCCCGTACGACGTCAGACCGCCGGCGGCGAGTGCGGGGACCTCGTCGATGTCGCTGAGGTCGACGAGCGGCTGGAGGACGCTGGCGCTGCTGGAGAAGCCGATCAGGCAGAACCGCGTCTTGTCCGCGACCGTCGGGTTGGTGCTGATCTCGTGGTGCAGTTCGGGCAGCGCGCTGTTGATCGCGTCGATGGGGGAGCCGGACATCGACCCCGACTCGTCGCACAGCAGATAGAAAGGAAGGATCTGCACGGTCTCGTACCTCCGTCGGTGCTGGTCAGTAGGTGTAGAAGTAGATTTCGAGGTCGGCGTGGCCCGCCGTGGCCCCGCCCTTCCAGAAGTCCCGGGTGGTGGTGTCCTCGAACATGTCGGGACGAGCCTTCGTCAGCAGCGAGTTGACCTCGTGCGCGTACGCGCCACCGGCCCCCGGATCGGAGTGCCTCCCGAAGGTGAGGACGAACGCGGCCTGGCGCCCCTCGTAGCGGGCTGTCACTGCGCGCAGCCGCTGCTCGATCCGGTGCCGGTCGCCGGGCTCCGCGGTGATGGAGACCTTCACCGGCTTCTTCAGCACGGCCCGGGGGCCGCTCGGTTTCGGTGAGGCCGACGGCTTCGGCTTCGCCGAGGCGGACGCGGGCGGTCCGGCCGCCGCGGCCAGCGGGTCACCGCGGTCTCCCATCGCAACCAGGGCCAGCACGAGCAACAGGTCGGCGAACAGCCACCCGGCCAGATGCAGCGGATTGAAGCGTGGCGCGCTCACCGCCCACCGCCCCGCGGCGGGGCGTCCCGGGGCGGGGCGTCCCGGGGCGGCAGGTCTTCCAGCCATACGTCCCCGGGTGACGCCCCCTCGGAGTCCTTCGCCAGGGAGACCGTGTTGTCGTGGGCAGATCGGCTCGACGGCACGGCGCCGGGCACGGTCGCGGACATGGGTGAGGACACCGTGGCCGGCAGGGTCGCCGCCACGGGGACCGCCGGAGGAACGCCCGTGATCCGGCCGAACTGCTCGGCGGCCCGCCGCAGCCCCTCCGTATGCTCGGTCAGCCGTCGGAGCGCCTCGTGCGACTCCGCGATGCTCCGGGCGGAGTCCTCGGTGACCTCACTCAGGCGCGCCAGCACCTGCGACGAGACGTCGGCGGCGACTTCGACACCGGTCGTGAAGGACCTCTGCGAGGCTGCGAGGGCGAGGACGGAGTCCTCGACCCGCTCGCCCGCCCGGTCCAGGACGTCCCGGATCTCCCCGCTCGCGCTCCTCGCCCCGTCCAGGGCCCTGCTCACCATCGTCCCGTTGTCGGACACCGCGGCGCCGACGTCCTTGGCGTTGTCCCGCACGGCGTCCTCGATGCGTCCTGCCGCCCTCTCCAGCGGGCGTACGGCGTGGTCGACGCCTGCCAGGCGCTCCTCGGCCCGCTCGACGGCCTCCCCGACGACCACGGCGGCCGAGGAGAGGTCCTTCTGCACTTTGACCGCCCGCGCACCGAGCCGGGTCAACGTAGCCGCCGCCTCGGTCAGTTCGGCGGCGAACCGCCGCGGTGAAGCCGTGCGGTGGACGTTCAGTACGAGCTGGGCACGGGTCAGGACCGGGACGAGGCGCCGCATCAGACGGTCCGCGTCCCGCGCCGCCTCCTCCTCACTGCGAGTGACGGAGGAACGCCGGATGCCGTGGACCAGCACGAGGAAGAAGAGCAGAGCGATGGCGGTGGTCGCACCGGTCGCCACGTGCCCGAAGGTGAACGCCCCCGCCAGATGTCCCTCGAACCCGCTCTGCCACAGCTGGAGGAAGGGCCTGGCAGCAGACTTCGGGTCGGCCCCGATCAGGGCCTGGTAGGCGCTGGACGCCTGCGTCAATCCGTACCAGGTCATCAGCAGGGGCACGAAGACCAGTGCCCCCAGGGCCGCTTCCAGCCACGACCAGACCTTGTTCCCCTCCCCCGGCCGGACTTGGGTGCTGATGCTCTCCGGGCGGGCGAAAGCGTGGAGCAGATCCAGGTCGACCCATGGATCGAGGCCTGCCATGTCCTTCGCGGCCAGCGCTTCGCCGAGAGAATGCAGTTCGTCGCGCCGGGAAGAGAGTCCCGACTCGACCGAGAGTTCCTTGACCTGCTTGGAGACCTCATGACGGTCCACCGGAGTCGCTACAGGCATATCTGTCCCTGATGAGAGAAATCCCCAAGGGGGCTCCCCACCCCGCGCCGCCTCGCCCCGAGCGAGAACGACGCAATGCCCCCGTGCGACGGCACAGCTACTCGCCGTGTCGTCGGCGGCCGAGCGTATCTCACGCTCCGTCAGGCGGCGCTAACATTCAGATCGTTGTTCCGGAACCGGAACGTATCGGCTGGGGGGCCCATGAGCACCGACGACCGACGGCGCGGCGTGATCCGACTCCGGGGCCAACAGCCCCCGGCCGCAGAGGAACGACGCGGACAGGCAGCAGCGGAGCCCGCGCCCCCCGTGCTGACCGGAAGTGCGCCTCGCGCCAGGTTCGGCAGGCGCGGCACGCTCCACGCCAACCTGAACTGGCGGCCCGGCGCCGACGCCGACGTCAACCTCTGCTGCCTGGTGTCGTTCAAGGACGGCACGGCACGGGTGGTGCAGGCTCTGGCCGATGCCCACGGTTCGCTGACCGAGTGGCCGTACATCGCGCTCGACCACGACGACCGCACCGGGGACTCCTCCGACGGGGAGACGCTGCGCGTCGACCTGGGCCGAGGGGCACTCTTCGACCGGCTGCTCTTCTTCGTCTACATCTACGAGGGTGCCGCCGACTTCCGCCGCCTCGGCGCGGCAGTGACGGTGACCTCACCCGACGACCCCGGCTGTCGGATCCTGCTGGACGACTCACCCGAAGGGGCCGTGGCCTGCGCCATCGCCCTCATCGCCCCGGACGACCGGGGGATCACGGTCCGCCGCGAGGTGCGCTGGTTCACGGACCTGCCCGGGGTCATCCTCCACGAACAGATCGACCGTGCCTACGGTTTCGGCCTGGACTGGACCCCGGCCGCGAAACCCCCGCGGGACCTCCGCGCCGAACTGCGTACGCGACCCACCGAACGCCCTTGACGGGCAACGGACGGGCCCGGCAATGACCGAGGAGGCCCCCACCGGACAGGTGGAAGCCTCCTCGGCCCTGCGGCACATCGAGCCTGCCGCTGGGTGCTACGGCAGGTTGCGGGCCATGACGATGCGCTGGACCTGGTTCGTGCCTTCGTAGATCTGCGTGATCTTCGCGTCGCGCATCATCCGCTCCACCGGGTAGTCCCGCGTGTAGCCGTAGCCGCCGAGCAGCTGGACGGCGTCCGTGGTGACCTCCATGGCGACGTCGGAGGCGAAGCACTTGGCCGCGGCGCCGAAGAAGGTGAGGTCGCCGTCGAGGCGCTCGGACTTGGCGGCGGCCGAGTAGGTGAGCTGGCGGGCCGCCTCCAGCTTCATCGCCATGTCGGCGAGCATGAACTGGATGCCCTGGAAGTCGCCGATCGGCTTGCCGAACTGCTTGCGCTCCTGGACGTAGCCCTTGGCGTAGTCGAGGGCGCCCTGCGCGATGCCGAGCGCCTGGGCCGCGATCGTGATGCGGGTGTGGTCCAGGGTCTTCATCGCCGTGGCGAAGCCGGTGCCCTCCTCGCCGATCATGCGGTCGGCGGGGATACGGACGTTGTCGAGGTAGACCTCGCGCGTCGGGGAGCCCTTGATGCCGAGCTTCTTCTCCGGGGCGCCGAAGGAGACACCCTCGTCCGACTTCTCGACGACGAACGCCGAGATGCCCTTGGAGCGCTTGGTCGGGTCGGTGACGGCCATGACCGTGTAGTAGTCGGAGACGCCCGCGTTGGTGATCCAGCGCTTCACACCGTTGAGGACCCAGAAGTCGCCGTCGCGGACGGCCTTGGTCTTCATGCCCGCAGCGTCGGAACCGGCGTCCGGCTCGGACAGCGCGTACGAGAACATCGCGTCGCCCTTGGCGAGCGGGCCCAGGTACTTCTTCTTGAGGTCCTCGGAGCCGGAGAGGATCACCGGGAGCGAACCGAGCTTGTTCACGGCCGGGATGAGGGAGGAGGACGCGCAGGCGCGGGCCACCTCCTCGATGACGATGACCGTCGCAAGGGCGTCGGCGCCGGCGCCGCCGTACTCCTCCGGGACGTGGACCGCGTGCAGGTCGGAGGCGACCAGGGCGTCCAGTGCCTCCTGCGGGAAGCGGGCGTCCTCGTCCACCTCGGCGGCGAACGGAGCGATCTTTGCCTCGGCGAGCGAACGGATCGTCTCGCGGAGCATGTCGTGCTCCTCGGCCGGACGGTAGAGGTCGAAGTCGGTCGAACCCGCCAAGACGTTCACTCCCCAAGGATGCTAACTACTGTTAAGTAACCCAATTTTAGTGGCCGGGGCTCGACCTGGCATACGGGCGGGGCACGTGAGCTTGCCGACAGCCGCAAAACGAGGTTCCTGCAGGCCCGGTTATGCTCGGCTCCGCACGTCTGTCCGCATCGTTCAGGAGCACCCCATGGCCCTCAGGATCACTGTGATCGGCACCGGCTACCTCGGCGCCACCCATGCCGCGGCCATGGCTGAGCTGGGCTTCGAAGTCCTCGGACTCGATGTCGTGCCGGAGAAGATCGAGATGCTCTCGGCCGGCAGGGTGCCGATGTACGAGCCGGGGCTCGAGGAGATCCTGCAGAAGCACGTCGAGGGCATCGAGGGCTCCAGCGGCCGGCTCCGGTTCACCACCTCCTGGGAGGAGGTCGGCGCCTTCGGCGATGTGCACTTCGTCTGCGTGAACACTCCGCAGAAGCACGGGGAGTACGCGGCCGACATGAGTTACGTGGACAGGGCCTTCGAGTCCCTGGCCCCGCAGCTGACACGGCCCGCGCTGGTGGTCGGGAAGTCCACCGTCCCGGTGGGTTCCGCCGCCCGGCTGGCCGCACGGCTGGCCGAGCTGTCCCCGGTGGGCACGGATGCGGAGCTGGCCTGGAACCCGGAGTTCCTGCGCGAGGGCTTCGCCGTGAACGACACCCTGCACCCGGACCGGATCGTCGTCGGGGTGGCGAGCGAGCGGGCAGAGAAGCTGCTGCGCGAGGTGTACGCGGGGCCGATCGGTGAGGGCTCGCCGTTCGTGGTGACGGACTTCCCCACCGCCGAGCTGGTGAAGACGTCGGCGAACTCGTTCCTGGCGACCAAGATCTCCTTCATCAACGCGATGGCCGAGGTCTGCGAGGCCGCCGACGGCGACGTGGTGAAGCTGGCCGAGGCGATCGGCCACGACGAGCGGATCGGGAAGAAGTTCCTGAGGGCCGGAATCGGGTTCGGCGGCGGCTGTCTGCCGAAGGACATCCGGGCGTTCATGGCACGCGCCGGTGAGCTGGGCGCGGACCAGGCGCTGACGTTCCTGCGCGAGGTCGACTCCATCAACATGCGCCGTCGCGGGCACATGGTCGAGCTCGCCCGCGAGGCGGTGGGCGGGGACTCGTTCCTCGGGCAGCGCGTCGCGGTGCTGGGCGCGACGTTCAAGCCGGACTCGGACGACGTACGGGACTCGCCTGCCCTGAACGTCGCCGGGCAGATCCATCTGCAGGGCGGCCAGGTCACGGTCTTCGACCCGAAGGGCATGGACAACGCCCGGCGACTCTTCCCCACCCTCGCCTACGCGGACACCGCGCTGGACGCGGTGCGCGGCGCGGATGTGGTGCTGCACCTGACGGAGTGGCGCGAGTTCCGCGAGCTGGACCCGGCGGCACTGGGCGAGGTGGCGGGGCGCCGGATCATCCTGGACGGCCGCAACGCGCTGGACCCGGCGGTGTGGCGTGAGGCGGGGTGGACGTACCGCGCCATGGGCCGGCCGAAGGCCTAGCCCCCGAAGGCCGGCCGGACGGGCCCGATGCGGCCCGCCCGGCGTGCGGTGCGGCTACACCGCAGGGCCGTCCAGTTCGTCGATCGTGGCGTGGGAGGGGCCGCGCCGTGCGCCGAGGTCGCGGGAGACCGCTTCCGCGTCCCGCAGGACACGTACGGCGTTCTGCCAGGTCAGCTTGGCGAGGTCGGCGTCCGACCAGCCCCGGGTGAGCAGCTCGGCGATCAGGTTCGGGTAGCCGGAGACGTCCTCCAGGCCCACGGGCAGGAACGCCGTGCCGTCGTAGTCGCCACCGATGCCGATGTGGTCGATCCCGGCGATCTCACGCATGTGGTCGAGGTGGTCGGCGATCGTCGACACGGTGGCCTTCGGCCGCGGGTGGGCCGCCTCGAAGTCCGCGTGGATCCGCATCGCCGTCGCGGTCGTGTCCAGGTGGTGCAGGCCGTGCTCCCGCATGTTGCGGTCGGCGGCGAGCGTCCAGGCGACTGCTGCCGGCAGGACGAACTTCGGCACGAAGGTCGCCATGGCCACTCCGCCGTTGGCCGCGAGCATCCGCAGCACGTCGTCGGGGACGTTGCGCGGGTGGTCGCAGACCGCCCGGGCGGAGGAGTGCGAGAAGATCACCGGCGCGACGGAGGTGGCGAGCGCGTCGCGCATCGTGGTCGCCGCCACGTGCGAGAGGTCGACGAGCATGCCGATGCGGTTCATTTCCCGTACGACCTCGCGGCCGAACTCCGACAGGCCGCCGACCTGCGCGGAGTCGGTCGCCGAGTCCGCCCAGTCGGTGTTGTCGTTGTGCGTCAGCGTCATGTAGCGGACGCCGAGGGTGTGCAGGGCGCGCAGGGTGCCCAGGGAGTTGTTGATGGAGTGGCCGCCCTCGGCGCCCATCAGGGACGCGATGCGGCCTTCGGCGCGGGCCTTCTCCATGTCGTCCGCGGTCAGGGCGCGCCGCAGGTCCGCCGGGTGGCGTTCCAGCAGCTCGGCGACCACGTCGATCTGCTCCAGCGTGGCGCTGACCGCGTCGTCGCCGGTCAGGCGGGTGGAGACGTAGACGGACCAGAACTGTGCGCCGACGCCGCCGGCCCGCAGGCGCGGGATGTCGGTGTGCAGGGCGCCGGTCTGGTCGGTGGCGATGTCGCGGGCGTCCAGGTCGTAGGCGACCTGCTCGCGCAGGGCCCAGGGGAGGTCGTTGTGGCCGTCGACGACGGGGTTCTCGGCGAGGAGCAGCCGGGCGCGGTCCAGGTTGTCCATGGGGCGCCTACTTCCCGAAGCCGAAGGAGTCCGAACCCTCGACCTTGGCCCGGAGGCGCTTGCCCTTCTCCGTCGCCTGGCCGTTCAGCTCCTGCTGGAAGTCCTTCATGCGGGCCAGCAGCTCAGCGTCGTGGGCGGCGAGGATCCGGGCGGCGAGCAGCCCCGCGTTGCGTGCGCCGCCGACCGAGACGGTGGCGACGGGGACTCCGGCCGGCATCTGCACGATGGAGAGCAGGCTGTCCATGCCGTCCAGGTACTTCAGCGGGACGGGAACGCCGATGACGGGCAGCGGGGTCACGGAGGCGAGCATGCCGGGCAGGTGGGCCGCTCCCCCGGCTCCCGCGATGATCGCCTTCAGGCCGCGGTCCGCCGCCTGCTCGCCGTACGCGACCATCTCGCGCGGCATGCGGTGGGCGGAGACGACGTCGACCTCGTAGCGGATCTCGAACTCGTCGAGTGCCTTCGCGGCCGCTTCCATGACGGGCCAGTCGGAGTCCGAGCCCATGACGATGCCGATGACAGGGGCGGTACCGGGGGAAGTCATTCGGTGATTGTTCCTCGCAGGTAGTCGGCCGCGTGCCGGGCGCGCTCCCGCACGTCCGCCAGGTCGTCGCCGTAGGTGTTGACGTGGCCGACCTTGCGGCCGGGCTTCACGTCCTTGCCGTACATGTGGATCTTGAGCTGCGGGTCGCGGGCCATGCAGTGCAGGTACGCCTGGTACATGTCCGGGTAGTCGCCGCCCAGGACGTTGCACATGACCGTCCAGGTGGCGCGCGGGCGCGGGTCCCCGAGCGGGAGGTCCAGGACGGCCCGCACGTGGTTGGCGAACTGGGAGGTGATCGCGCCGTCCTGGGTCCAGTGCCCGGAGTTGTGCGGGCGCATCGCCAGCTCGTTCACGAGGATGCGACCGTCGCGGGTCTCGAACAGTTCGACCGCGAGGTGGCCGACGACACCGAGCTCGGCGGCGATCCGCAGGGCGAGCTGCTGGGCCTCACCGGCCAGCCGCTCGTCCAGCTCGGGGGCCGGGGCGATGACCGTGTCGCAGACGCCATCGACCTGGATGGACTCGACGACCGGGTAGGCGACGGCCTGGCCGTGCGGCGAGCGGACGATGTTGGCCGCCAGCTCCCGTACGAAGTCGACCTTCTCCTCGGCGAGGACCGGGACACCGGCGCGGAAGGGCTCGGAGGCGTCCGCCTCGGAGCGGACCACCCACACGCCCTTGCCGTCGTAGCCGCCGCGGACCGTCTTGAGGATGACGGGGAAGCCCCCCACCTCCTCGGCGAACGCCACGGCGTCCGCCGGGTCCGCCACGAGGCGGTGGCGGGGGCAGGGCGCACCGATCTCCGTGAGCTTCGCGCGCATCACCCCCTTGTCCTGGGCGTGCACCAGCGCATCGGGGCCGGGGCGGACGGGAATGCCGTCCGCCTCCAGGGCCCGCAGATGCTCGGTCGGCACATGCTCGTGATCGAAGGTGATCACGTCGCAGCCGCGCGCGAAGGCGCGCAGCGTCTCCAGGTCGCGATAGTCGCCGACGACGACTTCGCTCACCACCTGGGCTGCCGAATCCTGAGGAGTGTCACTGAGGAGCTTGAACTTGAGGCCGAGGGGGATGCCCGCCTCGTGGGTCATACGGGCGAGCTGACCGCCGCCGACCATGCCGACTACCGGGAACGTCACGCGTCCAGGGTATCCGGCGCGCCGGGGCTTCCCCCACCCTCTCCTCCCACGGGCCCCCGTCACAGCCTCGCCACACCTCACCGGGAGCGCACGGGCATCACACGGGAGGGCTGGTTAGCATGGCCGGGTTGACGAAACCGAACGGATGGGGCTGAGCGATCATCATGAGCGAACGGGGCGCACTGCGGGCCCGGCTTGATCTGCTTGCCCGGGAGGTCGCCAAGTTCGGCGCGGTCGGCGCGCTGGGCCTGGTGGTCAACATCGCGGTCTTCAACCTGGTCCGCCACACCACGGACCTCCAGGTGGTCCGGGCCAGCGTCCTGGCAACGTTCGTCGCCATCCTCTTCAACTACGTCGGCTTCCGTTACTGGACTTACCGGGACCGCGACAAGTCAGGCCGGACCCGGGAGCTGATGCTCTTCCTGCTGTTCAGCGCCGCGGGTGCGGTGATCGAGAACGGTGTGCTGTACGCCGCGACGTACGGCTTCGGGTGGAACAGTCCGGTGCAGAGCAATGTGTTCAAGATCGTCGGGATCGGCGTCGCCACCCTGTTCCGCTTCTGGTCGTACCGCACCTGGGTGTTCAAGGCGCTGCCCGCCGAGGAGGCCGTGCCCCCAGAGGAGGCCGTGCCCGCAGAGAAGGCGCTGCCCGAGGAGGCCGTGCCGGACGCGGAGCGATTTCTGGAGCAGCGACGAGCCGCCGGCGAGGTAGCGCCCGATCCCGTTCACCCCTGAGCGCTCAGCGCACCGGGCGTTCCCGTTCCTTGCGGTTCGGTGCGATCCGGCTGAGGAAGAGGGCGAAGACCGGGGGCTGCTGCTGGAGCAGTTCGAGCCGGCCGCCGTCGGCCTCGGCGAGGTCGCGGGCGACGGCGAGGCCGATCCCGGTGGAATTGCGTCCGCTGATGGTCCGCTCGAAGATCCGCGCCCCGAGGTCGGCGGGGACGCCCGGGCCCTCGTCCGTCACCTCGATGACGACCTGGTTCCCGGTGACACGGGTGCGCAGCGCCACCGTGCCGCCGCCGTGCATCAGTGAGTTCTCGATGAGTGCGGCGAGCACCTGGGCGACCGCGCCGGGAGTGCCGACCGCCTTCAGTCCGTGCTTGCCCGAGCAGACGACGGCGCGGCCCGCACTGCGGTAGGCCGGGCGCCACTCCTCGAGCTGCTGCTTGACGACCTCGTCGAGATCGAAGGAGACCGCGGAACCCGTGCGCGCGTCCCGGGCGTTGGTCAGCAGCCGTTCCACCACGTCCGTGAGCCGCTCGACCTGGGTGAGCGCGATGCTCGCCTCCTCCTTCACCGTGTCCGGGTCGTCGGTGACGGAGATCTCCTCGATCCGCATCGAGAGCGCGGTCAGGGGGGTGCGCAGCTGGTGCGAGGCGTCCGCGGCAAGGCGTCGTTCCGCGGTCAGCATCCGGGCGATCCGCTCGGCGGAGGCGTCCAGGACGTCGGCGACCCGGTCCAGCTCCGTCACCCCGTACCGCTTGTGCCTGGGGCGCGGGTCACCGGAACCGAGGCGTTCCGCCGTCTCCGCGAGGTCCGTGAGCGGCGAGGTCAGCCGGTTGGCCTGGCGTACGGCGAGGAGTACGGCCGAGATGATCGCGAGGAGCGCCACCGCGCCGATGATGAGCAGGGTCCGGCCGACCTCACGGGTGACGGCCGAGCGGGACTCCTCGACGGTGACCTTCTCGCCCTGCTCGCCCGTCTCCGTGCTGCGGATGACGCTGCCCTCGGGGCGCTCGCCGACCTCGATGGGGGGCCGCCCCGGGATCTCGACCCGTGCGTAACGGCTGGGGTCGACCTGTTCGGACAGGACGACCGGGGTGATGCGCTCCGCGCCGAGCAGCCGGCTCTCGACGACGCTGATCAGCCGGAGCGACTCGGAGTCGACGCTCTCCTGGGCACTGTTGCTGATGGTTCGGGTCTCGACGATGACGAGGGAGACGCCGAAGACGGCAATCACCACGAGCACCACGGCGAGCGTGGAGTTGATCAGTCGACGGCGCATGAGTGTTTCTGTACGTCAGCTCTTCTCGAAGCGGAAGCCGACGCCCCGGACGGTCGCGATGTAACGGGGATTGGCGGCGTCGTCACCGAGCTTCTTGCGGAGCCAGGAGATGTGCATGTCGAGGGTCTTCGTGGAGGACCACCACGTGGTGTCCCAGACCTCGCGCATCAGCTGGTCGCGGGTGACGACCCGGCCTGCGTCCCGGACGAGGACCCGGAGCAGGTCGAACTCCTTGGCGGTGAGCTGGAGTTCCTCCTCGCCCATCCAGGCCCGGTGGGACTCCACGTCGATCCTGACCCCGTGGGTGGCGGGCTGCGGGGCGGACTCGGTGGCGCCGCGGCGCAGCAGGGCGCGGACCCGGGCGAGGAGCTCGGCGAGACGGAACGGCTTGGTGACGTAGTCGTCGGCCCCGGCGTCCAGGCCGACCACGGTGTCCACCTCGTCGGCCCGCGCGGTCAGCACGAGGATCGGCACGGCGTGACCGTCGGCGCGCAGCCGCCGCGCGACCTCCAGGCCGTCCATCCCGGGGAGTCCCAGGTCGAGCACGACCAGGTCGACGCCGCCCTGCAGCCCGGCGTCGAGTGCGGTCGGGCCGTCCTCGCGGACCTCGACCTCGTAACCCTCTCGACGCAGGGCACGGGCCAGAGGCTCCGAGATGGATGCGTCGTCCTCGGCGAGCAGTACACGGGTCATGCAGTGATGGTAGTCCGCACAGGGCACCCGAGGTGAGGCGCTCATGGAGACCTGCGGGACAGGGCCATGAATCGGTCATCCTCCTTTGAATATGCGACTCTGGTTCCATAGCAACCTGTGATCCATGTCTCAAGTCCTTTCATATCCCCGTGTGTCGTGTCGTATGGTGGCTCGACGCCTGTTGCACTACAGAACGACCTTTGGGCAGCGTTTCGCGCCAAAGGTCGCTTTTATGTGCGGGCCGGTTCATACCGGCCCTGATCAGTGAATGACCTGTGAGCCGGGCCCGGGGTGCGAACACGCGCGCCGGGTGTGGATCCCGGTGCGGTCGGTCCCACGACTCCGCCCCGACTCCCTGCGGAGCCGACGGCCGGATCGAATCCCCTTGAGGCGTCGGGGGGTGGGGCGCGGCCGTACCGGTGCCGGCTACCCCCCACCGGGCGCGTCACTCTCGCGAGGCACGCGTCCCGACCAGCAAGGATCGACCATGGCGTCCAGCCTGACGAAGGCTCCCGTCGGCCCGACCGGCGGCAAGACCTTCTTCGGCCACCCTCGCGGCCTGGCCACTCTCTTCATGACCGAGATGTGGGAGCGCTTCAGCTATTACGGCATGAGGGCACTCCTCGTGCTCTACCTGGTCTCCGGCGGCGTCGACGCGGCGGACGGCAGCCAGGGCGGCGGCCTCGCGATGGCCGCGACCACCGCATCGGCGATCTACGCCGTCTACGTGTCGATGGTCTACCTCATGGCCATGCCGGGCGGCTGGTTCGGAGACCGCGTCTGGGGCGCTCGCAAGACCGTCGCCATCGCGTCCTTCGTGATCATGGCGGGTCACCTCTCGCTGGCCGTTCCCGGCCAGGCGATGTTCTTCCTCGGCCTGATCCTCGTGGCCGTCGGTTCCGGCCTGCTGAAGGCCAACATCTCCACGATGGTCGGCCACCTCTACGACGGTGCGGACGACCCGCGCCGTGACGGTGGCTTCACGATCTTCTACATGGGCATCAACCTCGGCGCCTTCGCCGCCCCGTTGATCATCGGAACCGTCGGTGAGAAGCACAACTGGCACTACGGCTTCGCGCTCGCCGCGCTCGGCATGGGTCTCGGCCTGGTCCAGTTCCTCATCGGCACGCGCAATCTGAGCCCGAAGAGCAGCGTCATCCCGAACCCCCTGAGCCCCGAGGAACGCAAGAACGTCCTCACCAAGGTGGCCCTCGCGGTCGCCGCAGCCGCCGTCTTCTACGGCGCCGTCGTCGCCCTGGGCATGTACACCCTGAACTGGGCCCTGGTGCCGCTGACCCTGGCGGGGCTGATCATCCCGATCGCCGTCCTGGCCCGCATCAAGCGCGACAGGAGCCTCAGCGACGCCGAGCAGTCGAAGATGTCCGGCTACATCTGGTTCTTCGTCGCCGCAGCCATCTTCTGGATGATCTACGACCAGGGTGGTTCCACCCTGGCGCTGTTCGCGGACAGCAAGACCGGCGACTCCGTGCTCGGCTTCAGCTTCCCGGCCACCTGGTTCCAGTCGCTGAACCCGCTGTTCATCATGGCACTGGCCCCGGTCTTCGCCTGGCTGTGGTTGTGGCTGGCCCGCAAGAACCAGGAGCCCAGCACCGTCGTGAAGTTCGCGATGGCCCTGGTCCTCGTCGGTGCGTCGTTCTTCGTCTTCATCGTGCCGATGGGCATGGCCGGTGACGGCACGATGGTCAGCCCGATGTGGCTGGTCTCGATCTACATGATCCAGACGATCGCCGAGCTGTGCCTCTCCCCGGTCGGTCTCTCCGTGACGACCAAGATGGCCCCGAAGAAGTACGCCTCCCAGATGATGGGCGTCTGGTTCCTCGCCGTCACCGCCGGTGACTGCGCGACCGGCCTGCTCTCCCTGGCGGGAGTCAGCCTGAACGGCACGGGCATCATCGCCATGCAGGCGGCGCTCGCAGCCCTGGCCGGTGTCGCGATCTACATGTACCGCGGCAAGGTCAAGGCGCTCATGGGCAACGTCCGCTGACACGGACTCCTCCCGCGCCGAGGGCCGTCGCACCGATCCGGTGCGACGGCCCTCCGTCGTATCCCCGTAGGCGGAGGCTTGCCCCCCGTGAGCTGAACCGTGCCTTCCGTGAGCGGAGGCGTGCCCGCAGGGAAATTCCGTCGGTACCCGCCGGGAAACGACGAAGAGCGCGCCCGACGGGCGCGCTCTTCTACGGCAGGACGGAAGGAAAGGGGCTACGCGGGCGCCGCCAGCTCCGCCCACACGGTCTTGCCGGGTGCGTCCGGCGTGCGCATGACTCCCCAGTCCAGGCAGAGCCGCTGCACGATGAACATGCCGTGTCCGCCGGGCCGCCCCGCGCGGTGCGGGGTGCGCGGCGACGGCTGCCCCGCGCCCCGGTCGACGACCTCCACCCGCAGCACTTTGGGCGAGCAGGCGATACGGAGCTCCTCAGGACCGCCCGCGTGCAGGCAGGCGTTCGTGACGAGCTCGGAGACGACGAGCAGGACGTCCTCGGCGGCGGCACGGCGATCGGCGCCGGACGCCGGGAGCCAGCCCCAGTCGTGCAGGGCCTGCCGGGCGAAGTCCCGGGCCATCGGCACGATGCCACTGGCCTGCTTCAGGGAGAGGGTTCGCCACTGCCGGTCCGCTGGTACGGCGGAGGCAGCGCCCTCGCCGTCCGGCTCGCGGCCGAGGCCGCCCGGCGGATGCTGCCGGGTGGTGCTCATCAGCGCTTCACCTCACCGATTCACCGTGTTGCCATCGAACAGATACTGATCAGATACAGAGTGTGCCGGGTCCGTGACCCCACCGGGGTGTCTCCTGCCCTGCCGAGTCGTGACAACACCCACTTCGGCTGTGCCAACAGCGTGAAGAGAGCGACATCCGGGGCCCACGGGGCTGCAATGGCGCATAAAAGGCCCGGTCAGGTGGCCAGAGCCTCTTCGAGTGAGGCATGGACGGTGAAGACCGCCTCTGCCCCGGTGATCTCGAAGACGCGTGCCACCACGGGCAGCATTCCGGCCAGGTGGACCCCGCCTCCGGCCGCTTCGGCCTTCAGACGGGCACCGAGCAGCACGTTGAGCCCCGTGGAGTCGCAGAACTCGAGCCTCGAGCAGTCGACCACCAGGCGCACGCGCCCTTGCTCGACCGCGCTCTCCAGGGGTTCACGCAGCAGATCTGCGGTGTGGTGATCGAGCTCACCCACCGGCGTCACAACCTCGCTGCGGCCGTCCGTCCGGACGTCGACCTCGAGTCGACCCCGGTTCGCACTGCCGACCGTCCCGCGGTCCATGCCGTCCCTCTTCGCCGTCCGTCACTGTCCGCGTCACCAGGAACGCGGTTGTCTGCGCGGCTGCCGCCGACGTGCGTAAAACATTACGCGTTTCCCTCGCCACACGGTAGTCGGAGACCTCAACAAACCGGACATACAGGCGCATTTGGAGCTTGTCACTCGTGGTTGGAACCGGGTAAGGGTAGGAGGGACAGCGAAACCCAAAAAATCGATCGGCTTCGGAGGCGCCGCTTCACCGCAGGAACACGTATGGGCATCGGCAGCCATATGCCGAGAACGATGGAGGAGAACCATGTCACCCCGGCTCGACGTACCGCGTACCCACAACGCCACGTCGACATGTCCTCAGGGACCGACCGATTCCGACTCCCCCGCCGCGACCGCCGTACCCGGCCCGCGCACCAGCAGCACCTCCCCCCACGACGACAACGACCTTCTGAGCGAGGGCCACGAGGAACTCCCCGAGATCCCGCCCTTCGCCGAAGTCGGCGCCCTGGACGCCCGAGCACTGTCGAAGACACTCTTCGCACGGCTCGAATCCCTCGAAGAGGGAACCCACGAATACGCGTACGTCCGCAACACCCTCGTCGAACTCAACCTCGCACTGGTCAAGTTCGCGGCTTCCCGGTTCCGCTCGCGCAGCGAACCCATGGAGGACATCGTCCAGGTCGGCACCATCGGCCTGATCAAGGCGATCGACCGCTTCGAACTCAGCCGCGGCGTCGAGTTCCCGACGTTCGCGATGCCCACCATCGTCGGTGAGATCAAGCGCTTCTTCCGTGACACCAGCTGGTCCGTGCGCGTCCCGCGCCGCCTGCAGGAGCTGCGCCTCGACCTCGCCAAGGCGGGCGACGAACTGTCCCAGAAACTGGACCGCGCACCCACCGTGGCGGAGCTCGCCGAACGCCTCGGCATCACCCGCGACGAGGTCGTCGAGGGCATGGCCGCGAGCAACGCGTACACCGCGAGCTCGCTGGACGCCAAGCCCGAGGACGACGACAACGAGGGCGCGCTCGCGGACCGCATCGGCTACGAGGACCACGGCCTCGAAGGCATCGAGTACGTCGAGTCCCTGAAGCCGCTCATCGCCTCGCTCCCGACGCGCGACCGCACGATCCTCTCGCTGCGGTTCGTCGCCAACATGACGCAGTCGGAGATCGGCGAGGAGCTCGGCATCTCGCAGATGCACGTGTCCCGGCTGCTCTCACGGACTCTGGTCAAGCTCAGGAAGGGCCTGACACTGGAGGAATGATCCGGTGGTCCACGGACCCCCGAGACGTCATTGCGGAAGGACCTGTCCCGGCAACGGGCAGGTCCTTCCGCATTGTTGACGAAGTGCCACGGACTGGGCCACATTGGACACTTGGGTTCTGGGGGGAACACATGGCTGATGGGGAGAGCGGTCCGGCAGCCCACGCCGCGGCCGAAGCGGCGATGCGTGCCCGGATCGGCCGCGAATGCCTCTACGTACCGTCGTGCAGGCTGGGCCTCTACGTGGCGCTCCGCCACTGGTGCGAGCCCGGCGGCAGGGTCCTGATGTCTCCCGTCAACGACGACGTCATCCTCTTCGTCGTCCTCGCCGCGGGCCTGCGCCCCGTCCAGGCCCCGCTGTCCGCCACGGACGGTTCCATCGACGTGGACGCCGTACCCGACTCCGTGTGGAACGGACTCTCGGCGGTCCTCACCACCAACCTGTACGGACACCCCGACCCCGCCCCGGGGCTGCGCGCGCGCTGCGACCGGCTCGGCATCCCGCTGATCGAGGACGCCGCGCACGCCATCGGCAGCGAGACGGACGGAAAGCCGGTCGGCACCTTCGGCGACGCGGCCGTCTTCAGCCTCTCCAAGCACGTCGGCGCCAAGGCCGGGGGCTTCCTCGCCCTCGCCGACCCGGGGCTGCGCGCCCCGCTGGAGCAGGCCCGCGACGCGCTCCTCGACCCCGCCGCGCTCACCGCCGAACTCACCTACGCCGTGAGGCCGTACGCGGAGGCGGCGGTACGCGGACTGCGGCTCGCCCCCGCTGCCTGGTGGGCTCTGCGGCTCCTCGGGCTCCAGGAGCGCGAGGAGATCCGGATGCCCCTGCGGCCCGCCGAACTCGAGCAGGCCCTCGGCACCACGCCCTCCCTGACCGGCTTCCACTCCTGGGTGCGCGTCGACATGCACGACTACCGGGTCGCCCCGGGCCGATTACGGCTGCGGCGCATCGAACGCCTGCTCGCCGGCCTCGACGAGCGGCTCACCGCACACCGGGCCGGGACGGAGCACCTCCTCGCCACCCGCTGGGCGGCGCCGCACCCTGCCGACACCCCCGTTCAGCCGCTGTTCCGGGTGCCGCTGCTGGTGGCCGACCGGGACGCGGCCGTAGCCGCCCTCGCCCGGCACCGGATCACCGTCGGCTACCTCTACGACCCGCCGCTCGACACCTACGCCGGGGAGAAGTTCACCGACCCCTCCGTCCACCCCGCCAACGCTGCCTGGTTCGCCCGGCACGCCCTGCCCGTCGACCCCCTGCGCGCCGGCCGGGTCATCGATGTCCTCACCGCGGCAGGCATCGCGCCCGCGAGAGAGCTGCCCGGTGGCTGACACCACCAGAGTCGGCCCGCCGCCGACCGGAGGCGCCGACGCGGCGGACCCACCCGTACCGGCACAACAGGACGGCGCGAGCGGCGACTCGATGTTCCGCAACGCCTACGCCCTGATGCTCTCCACCGGGGTCTCCGCCGCCCTCGGCCTCGGCTTCTGGCTGGTCGCCGCCCGCTACTACACCGAGGAGGCCGTCGGCCAGGGCTCCGCCGCCATCGCCGCGATGCGCCTCCTCGCCTCGGTCACCGCCACGACGATGATCGGCGCCGTGGTGCGGTACGTGCCCCGGGCCGGACGCGCCACCGCGTCCCTGGTCGCGCGCACCTATCTGGCCAGCTCCGTCGTCGTCACCCTCGCCTGCGTGGTCTTCCTCCTCACGCTGGACCTGTGGGGGGACTCGTACGCCCCGCTGGGCACGCTCTCCGCCGGGCTCGTGTTCACCGGGTCGTGTGTCGCCTGGGCGATTCTGACCCTCCAGGACGGGGTTCTGACCGGGCTGCGCAAGGCCTTCTGGGTGCCTGTCGGCAACGCCGTGTTCTCCATCGGCAAACTGCTGATGCTCGCGGCCTTCGCCACCGCCCTGCCCGTCCTCGGTGTGTTCGTGTCCTGGGCCGCGGCCATCGCCCTGTCCGTGCTGCCTCTCGGCTGGCTGATCTTCAGGCGGCTGATCCCGCACCAGGCCGGGGCCGACCGGGACCGCGAGCCGCCCCGGCTCGGCGAGATCGGCAGATTCCTGGCCGGGGACTCGGTCGGCGCCCTCTTCAGTCTCGCCATGATCAATCTGCTGCCCGTGATGGTCGCGGTCCGCTTCGACGCCGCGCACAACGGCTTCTTCTACATCGCGTACACCGTCGGCGGCACCATGGAGTTCATGGCCATCAACATGGCCTCCTCGCTCACCGCCCACGCCTCCCACAGCCCCGGCCACCTGACCGAGGGCGTGCGGGGAGCGCTGCGCCGGATGGCGCTGCTGCTGGTTCCCGTCGTCCTCGTGCTGGTCGTGTTCGCCCCGCAGATACTCGCCCCGTTCGGCCACGACTACGCCGACCACGGCACGCTCGTCCTGCGGCTGCTGGCCGCCGCCGCGCTCCCCCGGGTCCTGGTCGAGCTGTACATCGGCGTGCTGCGGGTGCAGGGCCGCACCGGCGCCCTGGCCGTTCTCCAGGGCGCGATGTGCGCGGCGGTGCTGGGCAGTGCGGCCCTGCTGCTGGGTCCGCTGGGGATCGCGGGGGCGGGCTGGGCGATGCTCCTGAGCATGACGGCGGTGGCGTCCGCGTCCGCCCTGGGACTGCGCGCCGCACTGACGGGACGGCCCGTCCTCGGGCTCGGGCGGCGGCCGAGCGCCGCGGAGGACGACTATTTCGGGACGAGTTGGGCCCGCACGGCGCATCGGCGCACCCGGGAGCGGCGGGCCGAGGAGTACGGGGCGGACTGGACCGTGGACACGGTGTACCTGCGCGGCGCCCACGACACGGTGACGCCCGCCTTCGGCATTCCGGTCCTCGTCCGCGACGGCTCACCGTCTGCCACGGACCGGGCGGCCGGCGAGTCCCGGCCGGCAGGCGCACTGTGGCTGCTGCTGGGGCTCGCCGCCGGGCTGTTCTGGGTGCCGCTGACGCGGGGCGCGCAGGCCGGCCACCACCGGCTGACCGGTACCGAGCTGATCCGTGCGCTGCCTCCGGTCACCGTGACCGCGGGAGTGCTCATGATCGTCGTCTGCAGCGGGGCCGTCGCGCTCCAGCGTTTCCGGCCCGGGCTGATCGGGTCTGCGCTGCTGGTGACCGTGGCGGCCCTGCACTCGGCCCCGCCGCTCCTCGGTGTCCGGCCCCCCGCCGCCTCGTGGGAGCCGCACGGGACGCTCGCCCGATTCCTGGCCGAGGTCGCCGGACTGGACTCCCCCGCCGCGGTACTCCTGGGGCTGCCGCTCGCGCTGCAGGTGCTCTGCCTGGGGCTCGTCGCCGTACTGCTGCGGTCCGTGGGCGTGCCCCGGCGGGCCGTTGCCGCCCTGGTGTGGGCGCTCGCGGTGGCCGGGTGGGCGGCCCAGGACGCCTTCGCCGCTGCCGGACTGCCCGTGTTCTGCGGGCTGTTCGCGGCAACGGCGGTGGCCCGCACCGTCCGCGGCCGGATCAGCGGCCGGGGACCGGCTGCTTGAAGTAGTCGTCCTGGCCTGCCGTGCGGTAACCCTCCAGCCCCGGACCGTCGTTGACGGTGAGGTCGCAGCCCTCGCCCGGCACCGCACGGTTCCAGTGCACCAGCGCTCTGGCCCCCTTCATCGTCCGTACGACCTCGGGAATCTCCTCGTACCACTCGCGCTGGCGGTCCGCGTCGGCCGGATCCGGGACGGTGGCGAACTCGGCGAGCATGACCGGTTTCTCCGCGCTGATGTGCGTGCGCAGCCAGTCGTAGGTGGGCCGCTGGCTGCGGTCGAAGTCCTTCCAGTCCGTGGTGTCGTGGCAGGTGAAGTAGTTGTACTGGTCCATGCCGATCCAGTCGACGTAGTCGTCCCCCGGATAGAGCTGTTCGAAGAGCTCTCCCGACTGCAGGAAGCCGGAGACCGTCCACACCCACACCACGTTGTCCACACCCAGCTCCTCGAACCGGTCGTGGAGGTGCCGGTAGGCGGCGACGTACTCCGCCGGGGTCCCCGCGTCGCCGACCCGGGCGTCGACCTCCTGGTCGAAGGAGAAGAACACCCGCTTCCCGTACGCCTTGATGCGACGCGCCTGGGGGTCGATGATCTCGCGGTCGTACGCCCCCGAGGCGACCTTCGCCCAACCGAGCTGGTCCTCGGTGTAGTTCGCATGGCGGGGCTCACGCCACACCGTGGACTCCCAGGCGAGCATCAGCATCCGGTCCCGGCCGAGGATCTGCTCGTCGGGGGTGAGGAGCTGTCCGTCGAGCTCGTTGTTCGACATGTCGTGGTAGGTGTACAGGAGATCGAGCTTCCGGCCGATCTTCTTCTCGAACGCGTACACCGCGTCCTTGAGCGACCCGTTCCCCGCGTGCGGGACGTAGGCGCCCCACCAGGCTCCGCACGGCGGTACGAGGGTGGCGGACGGGGCGCACGCACCACCGGTCACCTCGCCGGTGGCGGCATCGGCGGGCAGGTCGTTCGCGGACGGTACGGCAGGGTCCTCGTCACCGGACGAAGGCGTACCGAACCAGGCGACGAGTCCGGTCAGCAGCGCCGCCACGGAGACGAGGGCGAGCGCCAGGCAGGTGCGGGGCCGGTGCAGCCGCGATACGGAGACCGGCCCCGGCACGGGGCGTCCGGTCATCGGCGCTTCACGGGTTCGGCCCGCCCCCTCTCCGCGGCGCCCCGGGTGGCGGCGGGCAGCGGAAGACCGGGGCACACGGCCGCGACCGTGGTGAACGCGGCGAGCGCCACCAGGAACGCCGTCGCCGAGAACGCCTCGGCCAGGAACAACGACGTGGCCGTGAGAACGGCCGCCGAGAGGCCGAACGGCGCGGCCAGCGCCAGTGCTTCGAAGCGGGCCGCGGGGCGGAGCTTCCCCGACTGCGGGTACAGCAGGGCGAATCCGGGGCCGACGCAGACGAAGAGGAACACCGGTATCCAGCGCAGGGGCGAGCCGCCCGGCAGTGCGGTCGCGGCGAGCGCCACCCATCCGGAGAGCGCCACAGCGGCTCTGATCAGGGTCTGTGGCCTCGGTGCTGTCGATTGCCGGTTCTCGGACACGGTGGCGGCCTTCCTCGTCTAGGGCCCGGTGTACTGCAGGACGACGCCGTGCTCGGTGCGCTCGACCACCCGGAAGAGCGGCGACGCGGTGAGGTCCCTGGTCAGCCGGGCGAAGCCGCCGGGCGGCAGCAGCCCCTCACCGGCGGTGTAGATGTCCTGGGTGTGCGTGAGGATGACGAACGCGGTGGCGCCGGGCGGCATCCGGGTCGAGAGGTAGCGGGCGGGGTCCTTGAGCATCGCGACGTTCTCGGGTAGCTCCTGCTCGGCGAAGAACCAGTGCTCCAGCTGGTCGTAGCGGTGCAGTGCCCGCGGGAAGGAGCCGGTGGTGGCCAGGATCAGGGCCCCGTCGGGGGCCCGGTCGATGGCGCGGGTGACGAGCGCCGTCTCGTCGGGCGGTGTGTAGTTCATCTGCTCCTTGCCGTAGTACGACGGCATGAAGCCCACCAGCAGGGCGACCAGGGACAGGGGCAGCGCGACCGCGCAGATCCTCCGTACGGCGGGCCGGACCCGGTGCACCCCGCTGCCCCCGGCCGCCGGTACGAGCGCCGCGGCTGCGAAGAACGCGGCGCCGGGCAGCGCGAACAGGTAGACCCGGAAGAGCATTTCGCCGCCGTAGTCGTTGACGACGAAGAGCGGTACGGGGGCGAGGGAGGCCAGCAGCAGCGGCAGCGCACTGTGCACCAGGCGGCGGCGCATGAGCAGCGCCGTCCCCGCAAGGGCGGCCACGGCCAGCACCATCAGGATGTTGGCCCGCCCGGCCAGTTCCGGCCCGGCCCCGGTCAGCTGACCCGCGTACCCGGCTCGGGAGTTCTGGGTCAGCTCGCCCAGCGAGTCGCGCAGGGTGCCCAGCGTCTCGGTGAACAGGGGGCGGCCCATCGTGAGGTCCCAGGCAAGCATGAGCAGACCGGCCACGGCGAGCAGCCCGGGGTTGCGGTAGCGGCGGGTGAGGTTGAGGGCGAGCAAGGTGACGCAGAGCATCACCGGGGTCAGCTGGTGCACCGCGTTGACGGCGGCGATCACCGGCACCAGGACCATCACGCAGATCGCGCGCTGCCGGGTGCCGGTGGGCGGCGGGACGACGGCGGCGGCCGGGTCGAGGTAAGCGCGGGAGCGCAGCCTCCCGGCCGAACCGGGACGCACGAAGTGCCGTACGACGACGGCGAACACGGCGAGGTGGAGCAGGAGGGCGAATCCCTGGGGGGCGAGGTAGTCCTGGCCCACCCAGTTGGCGAGCTGGAAGATCCAGACGGCCGTCCAGATCAGCCGCCAGTCCTCGCTGAAGGTGCGGTAGATCAGGATCAGCACCGGCATCATCAGCAGACCGAGGACGATGGGTGCCCAGTTGAGGTACGTGGTGGCACTGTCGACCCCGAAGGCGCGGACGAGCCCGCCGTTGAGGGTGAAGAAGCCCGGCCACTGGTCGTAGGCCGACATGTTGCCGGAGAGGCCCTCGTTCGGGCGCAGTTCCCCGTTGGCCAGCAGATGGTCGATGACGGCGTCGTGCTTGGAGGCCCACGGGTAGCGCTCGGAGTCGTACAGCACCGCGGGGACGCCCTTGAGAGCCATCAGCAGACCGGCGCAGTGGAGAGCCGGCCACCAGGGCGCCGTACCCGCACGGCGCAGGCTGACCAGGAAGCCCGCGGTCAGGACGAGCAGGGAGAGGTAGTAGGTGACCGGCAGCCGGTCCAGCAGCCCGTACTCGCCCATCGAGCGGAATCCGATGTGCGGCAGGGCCTGGATCCAGAGTGCGGCTGCCAGGAGCAACGGCAGCCAGGTGAGCAGCAACTGAGGTCTCAGGACGCCCGGGACACTTCTGCGGGACGGTTCACGGGGCGTGGTGCCGGACGGACCGGCCGGGGGCGGCGTGGAGGAGCCGCTGCTCCCTGCGGTGCCCCCTGCGACCGGCACAGGAACAGGCTGCTGCACAGTGCGACTCCCCCCACGGATGTGGTCGCGGCCGTCACGCCGCTGTCCCCTTAAGCGAAGTATAGGAATGTGCTTCGCCTTTGTACGGCTCTCGCTCGTTCCGGTGCCCGTCACTCCGCCCGTCCCGCCCGCCCGTCCGGGTTCGCCGGCGCGGCCTCACCCCGCGAACACCGGTCCCCGCACCGCCGCCCGGGCCCGTCGGTACCACCGCCAGCCGACGGTCGGCAGCGAATCGGGAAACGGCGCCACCGGAGCGCCACCGCCCGCCATCCACTCCTCGATGTCCCGCACCGTGTGCCCCCGCCGCAGGATCAGCCGTGCGATGCGGTACGGCTCGTCCCGCGCGGAGCTCAGCGCGTGCCGCACGGCCACCGCACTCTCGTACCCGGCGGCACGGGCGGCGCGGCGCACGGCCGCGCTGTTGTACCCGTGCGGATAGGCGAGATGGGTCACCTCGTGGCCCAGCACGTCCTCCAACGCCTTCTTGGAGTCGGTGAGCTCGCGCTTCAGAGCCGAACCGGTCAGCGTGTCCAGCTGGCAGTGGGTGACGGTGTGCCCGCCCACCTCCATGCCGTACTGCTCGAGCAGCGGCGCCTGCTCCAGGCTCATCATCGGACCGGGCGGCAGCAGACTGCGCCCGCCGGCCGCCAGCGCACCGGTGGTGAGGTACGCGGTGGAAGGCATCGACCGCCCGGCGAGCGCCTCGGCGGTGGGCCCGGGCAGATCCGCGAAACCGTCGTCGAAGGTGAGGACGACGGGGCGGTCCGGCAGCGGGCCCCGCCCCGCGAGATGGTCGACCAGCGCACTGATCGGGACGGCGGTGCGCCCGCTGGCGGCGATCGCGTCCAGCTGGGCCGCGAACGCGCGCGGCCCGACCGTGAACTCGGCGATCCACTGCGGGGGGTCGTCCATCACCGCGTGGTAGAGCAGCACGGGTATCCGGGACGCCCCGGAGCTGCCGGATCTGTGAGCGCTCATCTCCCCTCCCAGGGACGTGGTTCGCCGCGGACGGACAGCCGGGCGCGTACGTATCCGACCGGGCCGTACAGCAGGCCGCGCCGCTCCAGTCGGGACAGATGCCGGGGCCACGGGTAGGTGTACGCGCCGTGTTCGCCGGGAACACCCCGCCGGCCGGCCGCGTCCGTGGCGCGCGACGCCGTCATGGTGCGGGCGTGGGCGAGACCGCGCGGCAGCCGGGCGAGCAGGGCGGGCAGCAGCGCGGGGTGCCGGACCAGGAGTGCCGTGAGGCAGGCGGTGAGCCCGGCCCCGTACCCGTACGCCTGCCCGCACAGGTCCTCCCAGCGCTCCCGGTGGTGGTGCCAGACGATCGCGTCGGGTGTGTAGAGCAGGGGGTGGCCACCGGCGAGGATCCGTACGAAGGCGTAGAGGTCGTCGCCACCCCTGGCGGGGGTGCCGGTGCCGGTGGCGGGGTCGAAACCGCCGACGGCACGCAACGGTCCGGCGCGGAAAGCCATGTTGGCGCCGGACCCGAATCGTCCGGCGGTGAACGGGAAGAGCGGCTCGTCGGCCGGCGGGTGCGCGGGGTCGTAGCGGCGCCCGGCGAATCCCTTGGCGAAGCCGCCGTGGCTCTCCAGCAGGGTCTGGGCAGGGGTGTTCAGCCGCGCGGGCAGGATCAGGCCGGTGACACAGCCGAGCCGCGGGTCCGCGGCGAACGGCAGGGTGAGGGCGGTGAGCCAGTGCGGATCGGCGATGACGTCGTCGTCGGTGAAGGCGAGGACGTCCGCCTCGGCGGCGGCGATCCCCCGGTTGTGGGCGGCGGCCAGACCGGGCACGGGTTCCAGGACGTGGCGGACACCTCGGTGCGCGTACGCGGCCGCGACGAGATCGCGGGTGGCGGTCGTGGCGGGTGCGTTGTCGACGACGACGATCTCGAAGTCCGGGTGGTCCTGGGCCAGCAGCGAGTCGAGCGCGCGGGCGAGCTGCTCGGGGCGCTCCCGGGTCGCGACGACGACCGTGGCCCGGGGCGCGTCGGCCGGCAGGAACGCAGGGTGCGGCTCCGGCAGGTCGATCTCGTCGACTGCCTGTCCGGCGAGCACGGAGGCCGGGTCCTCGCCCGCCCGGATCCGGCCGACGACCGTGCCGACGGGGCGCCCGCGCAGCCGTACGAGCGCGAAGACCCGCTGGTCCTCTCCCTCGTGCGGGCCGTCCTTGAACGGCGGGCCGCCGGGGGCCGGGGCGATCCGTGCGCCCGTACCGTCCGGTGCTCCGAGCTCCAGCTCGGCCACGGCCACACCGGCGAGATGGCCGATGTCGGGTAATTGCGGTGCTGCTCCGGCTCGTTGTGTCCTGTACGGCATCCGGTCCCCTCCCCACGTCGTCGTGACGCCATGGCCGCCCGTCGTGAACTGGCCGTGCCGCAGTCGCCGCAACGTCTGCTGTGACGGCGCAACGGCCGTTACGGCTGCTTCGACGGTGTCGCCTGCTTCGGGTTGCGCAGACGGCCCGCCCGTTCGAGTCCGCGCTGGGCCACGCCCGCCAGCCGGGGCCTCTTGCGTACGAAGCTGTGCGCCCTGCGCGAGGGTTCACGGCCGAGCCACTGGAGGGCGGCGCCCGCACCCGGCCTCACCGAGGCACCCTCGTGGACCGTCAGCTCCCCGGTCTTCAGGGCGTCCTTGTACTCGGCCGCCCCGCGCCCCATGTCCAGCATCCCGATGCCGTCGTCCGCGGCTGCCCGCGCCATCCGCAGATGGAGAATCAGCCCGGGAGAATACTTCGCGAACTCGGGGTCGTACGACGGGAACCAGCACGAGAGCACGGTCCGCGAGCGCAGCCCGAAGTGGGCGGCCACCGGCCTCTCTCCCGCGTACAGGACCGAGAGCAGGCCCGAGCACCCCGGGGCCCGGGTGTGGAACAGGAACTCCACCAGGCCGCGGATCCACTTCTTCGCGAAGCGGTCGCGGCGGCCGGTCCTGCGGTACTGGGCGGACTTCCACTCCATCAGGGTCCGCAGCACCGCCGGATCCCGCTCGTCGAGGACGAACCGCACCTCACCGGCCTGCCGGCCTAGCTTGCGCTCCTTCGCCAGGGTGGTTCTCAGGAACTTCGGCGACCGGGAGCGCAGTTCCGTCTCGTAACTCCCGTAGCCGTCACCGACGTCGATGACGTACGAGGGGTACGAGCGGGCGGCGTCCGCCTCGAAGAGCTCCTGACCCGCCTCGAGGTTGTCGAACTCCCATGCGGAGATCCCGCAGGCCCGCAGCAGCGTCCTGGCGTCCAGCGGGAGACCTGGGCGCAGCACCGCACCCTGGAGGTCGGAGACACCGAGGCCGATCGCCCTGCCGTGGCCGCCGAACCGCCCCCGCTCGAAAGGGAAGTAGCCGGCCGTCCCCAGCTCCTCGTCGCTGATCACGGCCACCCGTGCACGCGGCCGGACGCGGCCGACGGCAAGGGTGAATTCCGGTTCCATGAACGGATGGGCCGGAGCACCGGACTTCGCCCGCAGCTCCCGCCAGGTCTCGATGTCCCCCACGCCCAGATCCCCGGGCCTGACCACACGTATGCGCCGACTGCTCACCAGACCCCCCGGTCTACCCCCTGAGCCACGCTGCCCAGAACGGTACCGGGCGCGGTCACTCCGCGGTAGGCACCCGCGACATCTTGTGACCGACCGGTGAAAATCGGCTCCTTCCGCTTTTCGGCCGTTACGCGGCCTGTTCCCCGCGCCGCCACACCCTGCTGACCAGCGGAACCCCGGGCCGGTAGGCGAGGTGGACGTGGCTCGGGGCGTCCAGGAGCACGAGGTCGGCGCGGGCGCCGGGCGTGATCCGGCCGATGTCGTCGCGGCGCAGCGCGGCGGCGCCGCCCGCGGTCGCGGACCAGAGCGCCTCATCGGGGGTCATGCCCATGTCCCGTACGGCGAGGGCGATGCAGAACGGCATCGAGGAGGTGAACGAGGAGCCCGGATTGCAGTCGGTGGAGAGCGCGACGGTGGCCCCCGCGCCGAGGAGGCGACGGGCGTCGGGCCAGGTCGCCCGGGTGGAGAACTCGGCACCGGGGAGCAGCGTGGCCACGGTGTCGCCCTGGCCGAGCGCGTCGAGGTCGGCGTCGGTGAGGTGGGTGCAGTGGTCGGCCGACGCGGCGTCGAGCTCGACGGCGAGCTGGACTCCGGGGCCGTGGCCGAGCTGGTTGGCGTGGACGCGGGGGTGCAGGCCCCTGGCCTTGCCCGCGGTGAGGACGGCGCGGGCCTGGTCCCCGTCGAAGGCGCCCTTCTCGCAGAAGACGTCGATCCAGCGGGCGTGCGGGGCGCAGGCGTCCAGCATCGGCCCGGTGACCAGGTCCACGTATCCGGCTGGGTCGTCGGCGTACTCGGGCCCCACGATGTGCGCGCCGAGGAAGGTGACTTCGTCCGTGTGGCGGGCGGCGATCCGCAGGGCGCGGGCCTCGTCCTCGACGGTGAGGCCGTAGCCGGACTTGGTCTCGAAGGTGGTGGTGCCCTGGCGCAGCGCCTCCGCGAGATAGCGCGCGACGTTGGCCGAGAGCTCGTCGTCGGAGGCGGCGCGGGTGGCGGAGACGGTCGTGCGGATACCGCCGGCGGAGTAGGGGAGGCCTGACATGCGGGCGTTGAACTCGTGGGTGCGGTCGCCCGCGAACACCAGGTGGGAGTGCGAGTCCACGAAGCCGGGGATCATGGCCCGGCCGCCCGCGTCGACGGCGTTGTCAGTGGCGGGTGCTTTGCTTGCTTCACCGGTCCAGACGATGCGGTCGCCCTCGATGACGACGGCCGCGTCCCGGATCAGGCCCAGGGGGGTCCCGTTTCCGAGGGAGGGGTCATTGGTGACCAGGCTGGCGATGTTGGTGACGGCGGTCGTCGTCATGTGGGGGGTGCTCTCCTCGTGTTCGGTGATCAGCCGTGCAGGGCGGCGATGGCGGAGGCGAGCGCCGCGGGGACGTCCTGCACCTGTGTGTGGTGACCGTCCCGTACGAGATGCCGGCCTGCCACGACCGTGTGCCGCACATCGGCGGCGGAGGCGGCGAATACGGCTGCTTCGGCTGCCAGCCGGGGCGCCGGCCCCGCTGTTCTGACGGAGTCCAGTGCGACGGTGGCGAAGTCGGCCGGCGCACCCGGTTCCAGCGTGCCCGCGTCGGGGCGGCCGAGTGCCGCGTGCCCGTCGGCGGAAGCGGCTCTGAGCAGGGACGTCGCCGTCCAGTGGCCGCGTACATGGGTGCGCAGGCGCTCGTTGAGCTCCATCGCCCTGGCTTCCTCGAAGAGGTCGATCACGGCGTGGCTGTCGCTGCCCAGCGAGAGCGGGGAGCCCGCCCGTTGGAGGGCGACGGCGGGCCCGATGCCGTCGGCGAGGTCGCGTTCGGTGGTGGGGCACATGCAGGTGCCTGTCGTGGAGCTGCCCAGCAGGGTGATGTCCTCGGCGGTGAGGTGCGTGTTGTGGATGCCGGTGGTGCGCGGGCCGAGGACCCCGTGGTCGGCGAGGAGCCGGGTGGGGGTGCGGCCGTGGGCGGCGAGACAGGCGTCGTTCTCGGCGGTCTGCTCGGAGAGATGGACGTGGAGGGGCGCTTCCCGCTCCTCGGCCCATGCCGCGACGGTGGCCAGCTGCCCGGCCGGGACGGCGCGCACGGAATGGATGGCGGCGCCGATCACCGTCCGGTCGTCGCCCTTGAGGAGGGAGGCGCGCTCGGCCCAGGCGTCGGCGGTGGTGTCGCTGAAGCGGAGCTGGTGCCGGTTGGGCTTCTCGCCGAATCCGGCGGCGAGGTAGGCGGTGTCCAGCAGGGTGATGCGGATGCCCGCCTCGGCCGCCGCCGCGATGAGGGCCTCACCCATCGCGTTCGGATTGTCGTAGGGCGTGCCGCCGGGCGCGTGGTGCAGGTAGTGGAACTCGCCCACGGCGGTGATACCGGCCAGGGCCATCTCGGCGTACGTGGCACGGGCCAGGTCGTAGTAGGTGTCGGGGGTGAGCCGGGAGGCCGCCCGGTACATCAGTTCGCGCCAGGTCCAGAAGGTGCCGGATCCGACCTGGACGGTCGAGCGCAGGGCCCGGTGGAAGGCGTGCGAGTGGGTGTTGGCCAGGCCCGGGAGGGTCAGGCCGCGCAGTGCGGTGGCGCCGGGCGGCGGTGTGTCGATGCCCGTACGGACACCGGCGATGCGCCCTGCGGCCACGTCCAGGGCGACGCCCGGCTCGACGTGGGTGCCGAGCCAGGCGTGGGACAGCCAGTAGGTGGCGGTGACCGGTGCGCCTGTGGGTTGCGTAGTCAGCTGCACGCGAGGCCTTCCAGTACGTCGGCGAGTGCGATCACCCCGGCCACGCAGTCGTCCTCGGCGGCGTGTTCGGCCGGCGAGTGCGAGATCCCGGTGGGGTTCCGTACGAACAGCATGGCGGTGGGCACCGAAGCGGACAAAATACCCGCATCGTGGCCCGCTCCGGTGCCGAGGACGGGGACGGTGCGTCCCGTGTCGTCCGGGCCTTGCTTGCCCAGCACCCGGCAGATCTCGTCGCGCAGGGCGTGCTGGAACTCCACGACGGGCGTGAACGACTCGCGTACGACGTCGAGGTCGATCCCGGCCCGCCCCGCGTGCTCCCGGGCGGCCCGCTCGATGCCGCCGACGACGGCGTCGAGGGTGGCCTGGTCGGCGGCCCGTGAGTCGAGCCAGCCGCGGACGAGGGAGGGGATCGCGTTGACCCCGTTCGGCTCGACGGCGATCTTTCCGAAGGTCGCGAGCCCTCCTGCGAGCTCGGCCTCGCGCCGGGCCGCCAGCACGGTCTCCGCGTACGTGAGCATCGGGTCGCGCCGGTCGACGAGCCGGGTGGTTCCGGCGTGGTTGGCCTCGCCCCGGAAGTCGAACCGCCACCGCCCGTGCGGCCAGATGGCGGAGGCGACACCGACCCGGTCACCGCTCAGGTCGAGTGCCCGCCCCTGTTCCACGTGGAGCTCGACGAACGCACCGATACGGGCGAGCCGTTCGGGGTCGGGCCCGATGGTGCCGGGGTCGTATCCGGCGGCCTCCATGGCCTGCGGCAGCGTGACACCGTCCCCGTCGCGGAGCTGGTGCGCCTTGTCGACGGTCAGCTGTCCGGCGGCGAGCCGGGATCCGGCGCAGGCCAGCCCGAAGCGGGCCCCTTCCTCGTCACCGAAGTTGGTGATGGCGAAAGGCTTGGTGAACTCCGCTCCCCTGCGGCGGAGTTCATCGAAGGCGGCGAAGGAGGAGACCACGCCGAGCGGCCCGTCGAAGGCGCCCCCGTCAGGCACGGAGTCGAGATGCGACCCCGTGACGACGGCATCCCCGGCGAGCGGATCGCCGAACCAGGCCCACTGGTTGCCGTTCCGGTCCACCTCGTAGGCGAGTCCGCGCGACTCGGCCTGTCCCCGGAACCACGCCCGGCACTCCGCATCGGCCCCGGTCCAGGCGTAACGCCGGTACCCGCCGCTGCCCGCGTGGCGGCCGATGGGCGCGAGGTCGCGCCACATCGACTGGAAGGACGGCTGAGCCGTCCGCTCGGGCGGCAGGGCGGAACCGGCGCCGGCGCCGGCAGCACCCGCACCCGCACCCGCACCCGCCAGTGAACCGCTCGCACCCGCCAGTGAACCGCTCGCACCCGCCGTCCGGGGGCCGCCCTGCGTCACGGCTGCTCGCCCTCCGCCATGGGAACCCGCACGCCCTTGTCCGAGGCGACCGACTCAGCGATGTCGTAACCGGCATCGACATGCCGGATGACCCCCATGCCGGGGTCATTGGTGAGCACCCGGCGGATCTTCTCGCCCGCCAGCTTCGTACCGTCGGCGACCGTGACCTGTCCCGCGTGGATGGATCGGCCCATGCCCACGCCACCGCCGTGGTGCAGGGACACCCAGGAGGCCCCCGACGCGACGTTGACCATGGCGTTCAGCAGCGGCCAGTCCGCGATCGCGTCGGAGCCGTCGAGCATCGCCTCGGTCTCGCGGTACGGAGAGGCGACCGATCCGCAGTCCAGGTGGTCGCGCCCGATGGCCAGCGGTGCGGCCAGCTCCCCGCTCGCCACCATGTCGTTGAACCGCTCACCGGCCTTGTCCCGCTCGCCGTATCCGAGCCAGCAGATCCGGGCCGGGAGCCCCTGGAAGTGGACGCGCTCGCCGGCCATCTTGATCCAGCGCTGCAGCGACTCGTTCTCCGGGAAGAGTTCGAGCATCGCCTTGTCCGTCTTGTGGATGTCGGAGGCCTCCCCCGACAGCGCCGCCCACCGGAACGGCCCCCTGCCCTCGCAGAAGAGCGGCCTGATGTACGCGGGCACGAACCCCGGGAAGTCGAAAGCCCGCCCGTAGCCTGCCAGTTGCGCCTCGCCACGGATCGAGTTGCCGTAGTCGAAGACCTCGGCACCGGCATCCATGAAGCCGACCATCGCCTCGACGTGCGCGGCCATCGACTCACGGGCGCGGCTGGTGAAGTCGGCGGGCTTCTCGGCGGCGTACGAGGCCATGTCGTCGAAGTCGACGCCGACCGGCAGATAGGCGAGCGGGTCGTGGGCGCTGGTCTGGTCGGTGACGATGTCGATCGGCGCGCCCTCGGCGAGCATGCGGGGCAGCAGCTCCGCGGCGTTGCCGAGGAGACCGATGGAGAGCGGTCGCCGTGCGTCCCGCGCCTCGACGGCCAGCCGGAGCGCGTGCTCCAGGCTGTCCGCCTTCACGTCCAGGAAGCGGTGCTCGATCCGGCGCTCGATGGCGCGCGGGTCGCAGTCGATGCAGATGGCGACGCCGTCGTTCATGGTCACGGCGAGCGGCTGGGCCCCGCCCATGCCGCCGAGCCCGGCCGTCAGCGTGATCGTCCCCGCAAGCGTGCCGTTGACGCCCTTGCCCACGGAACGCAGCTTCTCGGCGACGGCGGCGAACGTCTCGTACGTGCCCTGGAGGATGCCCTGCGTACCGATGTAGATCCAGGACCCCGCGGTCATCTGCCCGTACATGGTGAGCCCGAGGGCCTCCAGCCGGCGGAACTCCTCCCAGTTGGCCCAGTCGCCCACCAGGTTGGAGTTGGCGATCAGCACGCGCGGCGCCCACTCGTGGGTCTGCATGACGCCGACGGGCCGCCCGGACTGGACGAGCATCGTCTCGTCCTGCTTGAGCGTCCGCAGCGTGCGCACCATGGCGTCGTAGGACCGCCAGTCCCGGGCCGCCTTGCCCGTACCGCCGTAGACGACGAGCTTGTCCGGGTGCTCGGCCACCTCGGGGTCGAGGTTGTTCTGCAGCATGCGCAGGGCGGCTTCCTGCTGCCATCCCAGGGCACTCAGTTCCGTACCGCGCGGTGCCCGTACGGGGCGGGGTCCTGACATGGGGAATGCCTCCTCGCGACTGCGACGTCCGACCTGTGACTGTTCTATTCACATCCTGCGGGTCTGAATACTCTTAGTCAACAGGGAGCACCCGCCCCGTCCGGTCCGAGCGCCGGCTACCAGCCGCCGACCGCCGACCACCAGCCGTCGCCCACCAGCCGTCGACCGCCGACCGCCGACCGGATCGGGATCCCCGCCCGGGCCGACGCCGGCCGGGGCGGCAACCCCGCGCGGCCCCCGCCGCCCGGAACCCCTTTACACGGCAACCTGCATGTACCTATGGAAAATGCCAGAACTCCCACCTGCCGCAAGCACGTTGCGTAGCCTCTCCACTACAGCCGTACGACACGTCGGGAGGGGAGTCCGCGTTGCCCGGAATCGACGAGTGCTTGCTCGAAGTCATGAGGCTGCCCGGTGCCCGGGGCGCCGCGGTGGTCGACTGGACGAGCGGTCTCGCCCTCGGCACCATCGGCGACACGCCCGGCGGTGACCACGAGGCAACGGCCGCCGAGACGGCCGAGGTGGCGAGGATGGCGGCGGAGCAGCCGGTCTTCGCCCAGTCACGCCCGCAGGAGTTATCCACCCCGCCCGGACCGGCCGTCGAAGACGTCATCGTCACGACCCCGGTCGGCTACCACATCCTCCGTTTCGTCGAGACCGCATTCGACAGCAGCGTCTTCCTGCACCTCTGGCTGGACCGCGCGGAAGGCAACCTCGCCCTCGCCCGCATACGGCTCGGCGAGATCGCGGAGCGGCTGGTCCTGGCATGAGACCGACCGCCACCCGGCCGGACACCCCCGAACAGGCCGCCCCGTCCGTCCCCTCCCCCATGCTGGAGCGGCTCGCGGCCGAGCGCGCAACCGGCGCATTGATGCGCGACCGCGGCACCCTGTACCTCGCCGACGGCCAGATAGTCCACGCCGAAAGCCCCGCCACCCCCGGGATCGACGTCCTGCTCATCACCGGCGGCGCCCTGCGCACCGAGGGCTGGTGGGACGCGGTCGCCCAGGCGGGCGCCGGACAGCGGGTCGGCCGCTACCTCGTGGACAGCGGCCGGGTACCCGGCGGCGCACTGGAGCTGTGCCACCTGGGCGCGCTGTACGACGCGGCCTTCTTCGCCCTGGCCCCGACCCGCACCCCGGCCCGCTTCCGCTACGGGGTCTCCCACTGGATCGGCCCCGTCCACCCCGTACCCGTGGACGCCGTGCAGCGCGAGACGCTCCGGCGCCGGGAACTACTGGACCGGATCTGGCCGGACGCGCTCACCGACAGTGCCCCGCTCACCCCCGCGGCGCACCCCGTCGACGCCCCGGTCCCACCACGGCAGCGCCGGGTCCTGGACCTGGTGGACGGTGCGCGTACGGCCACGGACATCGCCCAGGAACTGGGCCGCTCGGCCTTCCACATCCTGGTCGACCTGCGCCGGCTCGCGGCGGCCGGACTGGTCGGCACGGCCCGCCGGACATCGGACCCGTCCGCTCCCGCGGCAGACCGGATCACGCTGCCCGAGGTCACGGCCGACCCCGACGTCGCCCTGCTGCGCCGGCTCAGAGACGCATTGGAGGCCCTGTGATTCGCGCGCTCAGACAGCGTGCCGGGAGGAGACAACTGATGGTGCCCGAGGCCGAAGTGCAGGATGTCCTCGACGAGCTCCAGCGGTTACGGGCCCGGGTTCCTCTCCTGTCCGGCGCGCTGGCGGCCAGTACCGACGGCCTGGTGCTGGCCCAGGACACCCCCGGTATCGAGGCCGAGGGCGTCGCCGCGCTGACCGCAGCCGCGCTCGGTGTGTCCATCCGGATGACCGATGCCACCGGCCGCGGCGGCTTCCGTGAACTCCTGGTGCGCGGCGAGACCGGCTACATCGCCACATACGCGGCAGGGGCCTCCGCCGTCCTCACCCTGCTGGCCGAGGACCGCATCAACGTCGGCCGGCTGCACCTGGAGGGACGCCGCGCGGGCGCCCGTATCGGTGAGGTGGTCGACGCCGCGCTGGCGCACGCCGACCGCCCCGCGCCCCCGGCGCGCGCCCCGCAGCCCCGCACACTCCCCCGCCGCCCCACACAAGACCCCAGCTGACACACACGGATCCGGCCCGCCGGGCCGGCCAGGGAAAGGAACGAGCACTCATGGCCAACACCGAAGCGTCACTGAAGGAAGCGATGACGTCGATCGAGGGCACCCTCGGCGTCGCACTCGTCGACTACACCAGCGGCATGGCACTCGGCACCCTCGGCGGTGGCAAGGACTTCAACCTGGATGTCGCTGCAGCAGGCAACACCGATGTCGTACGAGCCAAACTCCGCACCATGGAGCACCTGGGGATCAAGGAGGAGATCGAAGACATCCTGATCACCCTCAGCGGCCAGTACCACCTGATCCGCCTGCTCAAGACCCGTGGCAACAACGGCCTGTTCCTCTACCTGGTGCTGGACTCGGGCCGCGCCAACCTGGCGATGGCCCGCCACCAGCTGAAGAAGGTCGAAGCCGAACTGGAGGTCTGACTCCCCGGCCTCAGCGGCTGCGACGCCGTGCCCCTCCGGGCGCGGCGTCGCCCGCCGCGGACCCGGTCGTCCGGTACGCCTCCACCTGCTTGCCCGCGGGCCCGCCGCGCACCACCCGGTCGGTGCGCACCCAGTACAGGACGTCGTCCCGACGCTCCCGCCGCCCGATCCGCACGGCCTTGGCCCAGAGCCCGGCCCCGGACCCTGCGAGCACGAGCCCGCCGGCCACCGGCACGAGGAGTCCGCTCGCCGCGGCTGCCACGAACGCGCCGAACAGCCACCACCGGTGCTCCCGCCGCCAGTTCCGTACGGTCACGGCCCGGTCCTGCAGGAAGTCGCTCCGCCCGGCCCGCGTGGCCCCCTCGGCGAGCTCCGCGTACCGCCCCGTACGCAGCAGAGCCCCCACGGCCGCGGCCACGAGGAAGAGTGCCGCCCCGACGAGCAGCCCGACCCGCCGCCCGGCCGGTCCCGGTTCAAAAGCCCCGACTGCCGCCGCCGGCAGGCCGAGCCACCACAGAGGTGCCGCCCCGGCCCGCACGACCACGGCCACCCTCGCCAACGACTGCGCTCCGCGCCCCACGTCCGTACCCCTCTCCACGACTCCCTGTGGACCTTCCTGGGCGCGGAGATTAATGGGTACAGATGAGCGACAGCTGAGAATCGCCAAAAGGACGAGGACTGTCCGGAGATCCCTACTCGACGAACAGCCCCCGGGCAGCCGCCCGCGCGTCGAACTCCTCCAGCCGGGCCTGCGCCTCCGGCAGCCCGTCGCACATCGCCTCCAGCAGCACCCGGCCCAGCAGCATCGGCGCACAGGCGGTGTCGAAGGCGAGCCCGGTTCCGACGGCGGCCGGAATCAGCACATCGCTGTGCTTGGCCACCGGGGCGAAGGCCGAATCGGCCACGGTCACGACGGTCAGTCCCTGCGCCTGCGCATACGCGAGCGCGTCCACGACCTCTCTCGGATGCCGGGGCAGCGCGAAACACATCAGCGCAGTGGCTCCCGCCCGGCGGGCGGCATCGATCCGGTCGTGCAGCATGCTGCCGCCCTCGTCGAGCACCCGGACGTCCGGGTGCACCTTGGCGGCGAAGTACCCGAACCCCCGAGCCTGTGACGAGGCCGCCCGCAGCCCCAGCACGGGCAGCGGCCGCGATCCGGCCAGCAACCGGCCGGCCCGCTCCACCGGGCCCTGATCGGCGAGGAGTTCGGCCAGGTGCTGCAGGTTCTCGATCTCCGCCCGGACGGCCTGCTGGTACTCGTTGAGGGTCTCCTCCACGGCACCCCCGCCCGCCGCCGCGTCCGGTGCGACCTCTCTCAGATGCCTGCGGAGAGCCGGGTACCCGTCGAAGCCGAGTGCCACGGCGAACCGGGTGACCGACGGCTGACTGACCCCGGCCAGCTCGGCCAGCTCCACGCTGGACAGGAAGGGAGCATCGGCGGCCCGCCGCACCATGGAGTGGGCGATCCGCCGCTGGGTGGGCGTGAGCCGCTGCCCTTCGAAGAGCCGCTGCAACCGCGCAGCCGGGCTGCTCCCGCTCATGGTGGTCCCTCCAGGATCCGTCGCACCGCACGGCGCCGACGAATCCATTCAGCCAGCAAGCGGACTGTATGTCCATATACAGGACCGCCATCCGGTACGGCCGTCGAGCGGCACCTCAGGGCTTGCGTGCGACTCCGCCGACCATGGCCACCTCGTCCGGCAGGCCGTTCGTGTCCGCATCAGGACGCCACCGGTCGCACGACACCACGCCCGGGTCCAGGAGCCCGAGGCCGTCGAAGAACCGGATGCCCTGGTCAGGGGTGCGCCGGGTCAGCTTCGGGGTGCCGTGGTCGTTCAAGGACGCCACCGCCGCATCGTCATCCGCATCGCATCGCCGGATCCGTGAACGTTCGGCAGGTCAACGGGCAGCCCACATGGCCGAGTTGTCTCGCCCGAAAGTCAGAACACGACACGGGCAGCCACGAGTGCCGCCTTCGCTTCGTCGTCGCCGTCCAGCTCCAGCGGCCCGCGCGGAGGGCGGCCCGACACATGGCGGGCGAAGACGATCGCGTCCGCACGGAGCCTCGCCGCGGGGGTGCCGAGGCCGAGGAGGAGGCAGTTGCCGCCCGCGGGACCATGGAGGTCGATCTCCACCGCGGGACCGGTCCAGGCGAGCGCGAGGTCGAGCACCACCTGGTCCACGATCTCGCGGTCGTGCCCGTCCAGGAGCAGCTCGCCTCCCGTCGCGTCGCTGAGGTCCACCCGGTGCATCCAGGTGTCGCGGACGATGAGGACGCGGTTCAGGTAGTCCATCGAGTCGTCGGGAAGTGCCTTGGCCTCCGGGTAGAGCAGGCTGAGTCGCATCGTCCGGCGGACGGGCACGGGTACCCGGCGCAGTGCGCGCAGGCCCTGGGGGGCGTAGTGGGCGAGAGCGCCGATGAGCTCCCTGCCCGGCACGGCCCGCCTGTCCTCGATCTGGCGCTCGTTGTGACCGTCGAGCCGGCCCAGGTGCGGATGCGTCCGCCCCGCCTGCCGGATCCGCCGTACGGAGACCCAGGGCCTGGGCAGCTCCTCGTACTGGCCGACGATGTGGGCGAGCATGTCGCGGACCGTCCAGCCCGTGCAGGTCGTCGGACGCTGCCAGTCCTCGTCGGACAGCTCGCGGAAGGTGGAAAGTGTGGCGCGGAGCTCTGCCTCGTTGACCTCACGGGCCCGCATCTCGGAGGTGCGGGGGATGGTACGGGCGGAAGGCGTCGCGGTGGTCATGAACCGGCTCCCCTCTTCGCCCGGTCAACGCTACGCCGATGGCCCCGGCCCCGCCCGGCATGGGGTGAGCTGTTCCGCCCGGCACGGGAGCGGGCGGAAACAGGGGGGCTAACCCCACTGACCCGGGCGCCCGCGCTTCGTACCGTAGGACGCATGGAAGCCCGTG
This sequence comes from Streptomyces sp. NPDC005566, assembly GCF_040605575.1. Taxonomy (NCBI): domain Bacteria; kingdom Bacillati; phylum Actinomycetota; class Actinomycetes; order Kitasatosporales; family Streptomycetaceae; genus Streptomyces; species Streptomyces sp. NPDC005566. The sequence continues at coordinate 78,098 of NZ_JBEXDB010000005.1, forward strand.
ACTCCGAGCTCAAGCAAGAGCTCGACGCGACCCTGCAGGCCCGCAGCGAGCTGGGACCCGAATACGAGTCCGCACTCATCGACTCGTTCCTGGAGAAGGTCGAACAACGGCTCGACAACACCCTCGACCGGCGGGTGCGCCGGCATTTCGCCGAGCAGCAGATGGTGGTCGCCCGGGGCGGTACGCAGCCCGTCCGGACGAGCGGGACCTTCGGGGAGCGCTTCGGCTTCGGGGTCGTCTCGTTGGTACTGGCCATCCCGCTGTCGGCGATCGGCGTCGCGAATGCCGGGATCGACGGGCTCGTCGTGGCCTGGCTCGGGATCGTCGGCGTGAACGCGGTCCACGCCGCCCGTGGGTTGCCGTGGTTCCGGGACAAGCAGCGTGAGAGGGCCTCGTCCGACTGGGAGGCCTGAGGTCTGACGTCCGAGGACTGAGGTCCGACGGCTGCGGGGGCGAAGGCCGCCGGTCCGCGCGCATCCGCGTGCCGCAGGTCGCCGCGATCTCCGCGCATGGATATGTCGCGGGGACCGCCGCACCCCCGGTTTCCCGGAGGGCGGGACGACGGCGGTCCCCGCGAGGGACGCGCTCCCGGGTCAGGGCCGGGTATCGCGTCCTGGCGACGGTGGAGGTCCGGGAGCCGCTCCGTAGTCCGTGTCGCCGTATCTGGTGCCGGCGGGGTTTCCCCTGCCGACACCCACTACTGTGCCGGAGCCGTGTTAAGCCGGTGCTGCGCGCACGTGACGCGCTCGTACCGGTTTCGCGAAGCCCGGAAATCCGGCCTACGCCTTCGGGGTCGCGTCCTTTGCGAGAAACGCCAGCAGGTCCTGCCTGCTGACCACGCCCTTCGGCTTGCCCTCGACCAGCACGATCGCCGCGTCGGAGCCGTCCGCACCGCTGAGCGCGGCCATCAGGTCCTCGACCGGTTCACCGGAGCCGACCTGCGGCAGCGGGGCCGACATGTGCTTGTCCAGCGGGTCGCTGAGCGAGGCGCGCTGCGTGAACAGGGCGTCCAGGAGCTGTCGCTCGACGACGGAACCGATGATCTCGGCGGCCATCACGTCCGGGTGGCCCGCGCCCGGCTTCACGATCGGCATCTGGGACACGCCGTACTCACGGAGTACGTCGATGGCCTCGCCGACCGTCTCGTCCGGGTGCATGTGGACGAGCGAGGGAATCGGCCCCTCCTTGAAGTCGAGCACGGCACCGACCGGGGCGGAGGTGCCGGTGGCCTCCAGGAAGCCGTAGTCGGCCATCCACTCGTCGTTGAAGATCTTGCTCATGTAGCCGCGGCCGCTGTCCGGCAGCAGCACGACCACCACGTCGTCGGGGCCGAGCCGCCCGGCGACCTCCAGGGCCGCGACGACCGCCATGCCGCAGGAGCCGCCGACCAGCAGGCCCTCCTCCTTGGCGAGACGCCGGGTCATCTGGAAGGAGTCCTTGTCGGAGACCGCGACGATCTCGTCCGTGACCGTACGGTCGTAGGCGCTCGGCCAGAAGTCCTCGCCGACACCCTCGACCAGGTACGGGCGTCCCGATCCGCCGGAGTAGACGGAGCCCTCCGGGTCCGCGCCGATGACCTGCACGCGGTTCTCGCTGATCTCCTTGAGATAGCGGCCGGTGCCCGAGATCGTGCCGCCGGTGCCGACGCCCGCGACGAAGTGGGTGATCCGCCCGTCGGTCTGCTCCCAGAGCTCGGGACCCGTCGTCTCGTAGTGCGAGCGCGGGTTGTTCGGGTTGGAGTACTGGTCGGGCTTCCAGGCACCGGGCGTCTCGCGGACCAGGCGGTCGGAGACGTTGTAGTACGAGTCCGGGTGCTCGGGGTCAACGGCCGTCGGGCAGACGACGACTTCCGCGCCGTACGCCCGCATGACGTTGATCTTGTCCGTGGACACCTTGTCCGGGCACACGAAGATGCACTTGTAGCCCTTCTGCTGGGCGACGATGGCCAGGCCGACGCCCGTGTTTCCGCTGGTCGGCTCGACGATCGTGCCGCCGGGCTTGAGTTCACCGCTCTGCTCGGCGGCTTCGATCATGCGCAGCGCGATGCGGTCCTTCACCGACCCGCCGGGATTGAAGTACTCGACTTTGGCCAGGACCGTCGCCTGAATGCCTGCCGACACATTGCGCAGCCTCACCAGCGGGGTGTTGCCGACAAGACTGATCATCGAATCGTGGAATTGCACCGTGTACTCCGGGGTCTCCGAGATGGTCAAGCAAGACTATGCGTACGGGGAGGACATTGGACGAAGCGATTGGGCTACGCCCCGTTCGGGGCAGGTAGTGCTGTGTACAGCTGCACAGCAAGGAGGAGGTGGACCGGACTGTGTCGAGGGCGAGGGTGGCACGGCGGATCGCAGCGGGCGCGGCCTACGGCGGCGGAAGCGTCGGGCTGATCGGTGCGGCGACGGTGGGCCTGGTGCTGGCGGAGGTACAGCTGGCAAAAAGGCAGGTGGGCGGCGGTACGGCGCCGGTCCCGCCGAGTGCGAACGGACGGTACGGGGTGGCCTTCGCGGGCCCCACCGATCCGTTGCGGTTCGTGATGCTGGGTGACTCGACGGCGGCCGGGCAGGGGGTGCGCAGGGCCGGTCAGACGCCCGGGGCGCTGCTCGCGTCCGGGCTGGCGGCGGTGTCCGAGCGGCCGGTGGATCTGCGGAACGTGGCGTTGCCCGGGGCCCGCTCGGACGATCTGGACCGGCAGGTGTCGCTGGTCCTGGCCGATCCGGCGGGGGTGCCGGACGTCTGCGTGATCATGATCGGCGCGAACGATGTGACCCACCGGATGCCGGCGACGCAGTCGGTGCGCTGTCTCGGTACGGCCGTACGGAGGCTGCGCACGGCCGGCGCCGAGGTGGTCGTGGGCACATGCCCGGACCTGGGCACGATCGAGCCGGTCTACCAGCCGCTGCGGTGGCTGGCGCGACGGGTGAGCCGCCAGTTGGCGGCGGCCCAGACGATCGGCGCGGTGGAGCAGGGCGGGCGGACGGTGTCGCTGGGCGATCTGCTGGGGCCCGAGTTCGAGGCGAATCCGCGGGAGCTGTTCGGCCCCGACAACTACCACCCCTCGGCGGAGGGGTACGCGACGGCGGCGATGGCGATGCTGCCGACGCTGTGCGCGGTGCTGGGGCTGTGGCCGGAGTCCGACCATCTGGACGGGTCGCGGCGCGAGGACATCCTGCCGGTGGCGAAGGCGGCCTCCCAGGCGGCACGTGAGGCCGGTACGGAGGTCACGGGGGCCCGGGCGCCGTGGGCCCTGCTCAAGCACCGCCGGCGGCGGCGGCTGCCCGCGCACACGGAGCCGGCGAAGCGGCACGGCGCGGACGCCGCGGACGGCGGGCCGCCGTCCGGGTCCGGGTCGGGGGCCACGTGGCGGCCGGCGCGGGAGCGGCCCTGACGACACGGCGGTGAGGGGTGACCCGGAGGTGAGGACGGCCCGGCGGTGAGGGGTGGCCGTGCGGTGGTGCGGACCGGCGGTCCCGCACGGGAACAACCCGGGCGACTGAGCGGTTGCTTAGAAAAGAGGTCCGCATCACACAGCCTGTTGGGTGACCTCAGCTATACGTCCGGGTAACTTCCAAGTCAGCCCAGTCTTCCAGCCCTCATGGAGCCGCGTGATGCCCGAAGCCGTGATCGTTTCCGCCGCCCGCTCGCCCATCGGCCGGGCCTTCAAGGGGTCCCTCAAGGACCTGCGCGCGGACGACCTGACCGCCACCATCATCCAGACCGCGCTGGCCAAGGTCCCCGAGCTGGACCCCAGGGACATCGACGACCTGATGCTCGGCTGCGGCCTCCCCGGCGGCGAGCAGGGCAACAACCTGGGCCGCATCATCGCCGTGCAGATGGGGATGGACCACCTCCCCGGCTGTACGGTCACCCGCTACTGCTCGTCCTCGCTGCAGACCAGCCGCATGGCGCTGCACGCCATCAAGGCCGGCGAGGGCGACGTCTTCATCTCCGCCGGTGTCGAGATGGTGTCCCGCTTCGTCAAGGGCAACTCCGACAGCATCCCGGACACGCACAACCCCTTCTTCGCCGAGGCCGAGGCCCGTACGGCCGCCCGCGCCGAGGAGACCGGTGCGAGCTGGACCGACCCGCGCGAGGACGGCATCGTCCCGGACGCGTACATCTCCATGGGGCAGACCGCGGAGAACCTGGCCCGGACCAAGGGCGTCACGCGCCAGGACATGGACGAGTTCGGCGTCCGGTCGCAGAACCTCGCCGAGGCAGCCATCAAGAACGGCTTCTGGGAGCGCGAGATCACGCCGGTGACGACGCCGGACGGCACGGTCGTCTCGCAGGACGACGGCCCGCGCGCGGGCGTCTCCCTGGAGGGCGTACAGGGCCTGAAGCCGGTGTTCCGCCCCGACGGACTCGTCACCGCGGCCAACTGCTGCCCCCTCAACGACGGCGCCGCCGCACTCGTGATCATGTCCGACACCAAGGCACGCGAGCTCGGCCTGACCCCGCTGGCCCGGATCGTCTCGACCGGCGTCTCCGGCCTGTCCCCCGAGATCATGGGCTACGGACCGGTCGAGGCCAGCAAGCAGGCGCTGAAGCGCGCCGGCCTGACCATCGACGACATCGACCTGGCCGAGATCAACGAGGCGTTCGCCGCCCAGGTCATCCCCTCCTACCGGGACCTCGGCCTGCCGCTGGACAAGGTCAACGTCAACGGTGGCGCGATCGCCGTCGGCCACCCCTTCGGCATGACCGGCGCCCGGATCACCGGCACGCTGATCAACAGCCTCCAGTTCCACGACAAGCAGTTCGGCCTGGAGACCATGTGCGTGGGCGGTGGCCAGGGCATGGCCATGGTCATCGAGCGCCTCAGCTAGACCCGGGCCCCAGGGCCCGGAGACCGCTCCGCCCTCCCTCGGAGGGACGGTTCCGAACCCGGCCGAGCCCCGAACGTGACCGAATCTCCCCCAGGATGTGATCTGCGCCCTGGGGGAGAGTCGTTTTCGCAGGTCACACCAGCCACAGGACTAAACATCAGGCCCAAAGACCTGTCCAATTCGTGACGTAATGCACTGACAGCAGGCACGAGTACAGGACAAGCTGATGTAGGAAGTCGGGGGTGTCGATAGAAACCGGGAGTATGTCAGTGAGCGCCATGTCATTTGCCCTGTTGCTGACCACCGCCGCTGCCACGGCTGTCGGCGCCGCTGCTCTGCACGCTGCTCACGGGCTGCGCAAGCAGGTCGCGGCACTGCGGACGGAGCTGGCGGAGGGACGGAGGCTCAGCGCGTCCGTGCCCGAACAGCAGAACCGGAGTGCCGCCGCCTCCGCCGAGGAGATACGCACCGCGGTCGCCGACGCACTCGCCGAGGAGCGGGAGCGTGAACTGGCCGAAGCCCGTGCCTTCTGGGCCGCCCAGGAGGCACGCGACGCCGCCGACGCACCGTCACTGCTGGGCGGGCTCGCCGGGCTGGGCGAGGACGCCCCGTTCTTCATGCCCCGCCAGGCCGATTTCGCCGGCCTCGAGGCGATGGACCTCGAAGCCACCGAGGCCATGGAGGAGCTGATCGAGCTGACCGATCTGCCCGAGGTCGCCGAGGTCTCCGAATTCATGGAGTTCGCCGAGGACTCTCCCGAGCTGGCAGCGGCACGTCGCCGCCACCCCTCACACCCGGACTTCGTCCCGGTGCAGACACCGGTTGTCACTGACCATGAGCGTACCGTGAACCGCCTGGAGCGGCTCGCCGACACCGGTACCGAGCTCACCGACGTCCGCCCCGGCCCGCTCGGCACGCTCGACGTCTACGTCTTCGCCGACGGCACCACGCTCTGCATGACCCCCGGCCACCGCGAGACCGCCGAGCGGCTCTCCGATTCGCTGCGCGCCGGCGAGCAGCCGGTGCTGCTGGGTGGTTCGGGAGTCAGCGGCGCCTACGCACTGACGTTCTCGTGCGGCAAGGAGAACGTCTACATCCTCGCCGACCGCGTCATCGCCTCGTTCTAGTACGCGGCACGCATGCCTGCTCCGGCCCGCGCGGGCTCAGGAGAACGCCCGCGCCGCCGCCGCATCGACGAATCGCACGGCCTCGTCCAGCTCCGCGGACGAGGCCGTATCCAGTGCCACCGCCAGATCGCGGCCCGCGACGGCGAGCTGGTCACCGACCGCGAACATCCCGGCGTCCGGCATGATGCGCGGCTCCCGGTCCGGCGCCTCGGCGCGCTGGGCCCGTGCGGTCAGCTCCCTGGCCGTGGCCAGGGCCCCGGCGGCCGCACCGCGCTGCAGCCGGCTCTGCGGGGCGCTGCGCAGACGGTCGGCGAATCGGTCCACGGCGGTGATCAGGGGCGTCGTATCGAGCACGCCGTGACCCTACGCGCCCCCGCAGGATGGTTGCCAACGGGCCGATGGTCGGGCACGGTGTCGGGAAGGACCAGCAACGCGCACTGCGTCGGAGGCGCCGATGTCTCAAGTCTTCTCCGAAGAAACCCACCGCAACCTGCTCTCACGGATCCCTCATTGCACCGGTCGTGACATCGCCGACTGGCTTCGCACCGTCGATGACGGCCCCTCTCTCTTCCGTTTCGAGGAGAAGGTCAGCTGGCTGCGGAGCGAACACGACCTCACCTACGGCCATGCCAAAGCGATCATCCACGAGTACGACCTGAGGCGGGCAGCCAGAAGGCTCCTGTGACCCCGCAGCACCCCCGGCAACAGACGGAACGGCCCGCAGGCAGTGCCTGCGGGCCGTTCCGTCTGTTCGTCCCAAGGAGATCCCCAGGGATCCTGCGGGTCAGTCGTTCCCGTTGAGGATGGAGAGCAGACGCAGCATCTCCAGGTAGATCCACACCAGGGTCAGGGTGAGGCCGAAGGCCGCCAGCCAGGACTCCTCGCGCGGCGCTCCGAAGTTGATGCCGTCCTCGACCTGCTTGAAGTCCAGGGCGAGGAAGCACGCACCGAGGATGATGCCGATGACTCCGAAGAGGATGCCGAGGCCGCCGCTGCGGAAGCCCAGGCCGTCACCGCCGCCGAACACGGAGAACAGCAGGTTGACCATCATCAGGAGCACGAAGCCCACGGCCGCTGCCATCACGAAGCCGTAGAAGCGGCGGGTGACGCGGATCCAGCGCATCTTGTACGCGATGAGGACACCGGCGAAGACACACATGGTGCCCATCACCGCCTGCATCACCGTGCCGGGGCTGATGTAGGTGCTGACCGTGCTGGAGATCACTCCGAGGAAGACACCCTCGAAGGCCGCGTAGGCGAGGATCAGCGCCGGGGAGGCCTTGCGCTTGAAGGCCTGGACCATCGCCAGGACGAACGCCACGAGTGCGGCGCCGATGGCGATGCCGTAGGACTTGCCGAGGTTGGCCTCGTCGACCGGCAGAAGGGCCCAGGAGAGCGCGGCGGTGAGCACCACGGTGCCCAGCGTCATCGCCGTGCGCGTGACGACGTCGTCGATCGTCATCACGCCGGAGCGCGCCGGCGCCTGAGGGGCGCCGTACTGGGTGTCCTGCTGGGCGTAGGGGTTCGTGGCGTACGGGTTCGCGGCGGTGCCCTGCGCGTACGGATTGGCACCCGCTGCGGGGGCCCCGGCCTGCGGTGCCGCGTTGAAGCCCGCGGTGCCGTTGTCGCGGCTGAAGCCCCGTCGCGAGAAGACCGGGTTGCTGCTCCTCATTTCACTCCTCCATGGCCACCCTGCGTGGCCTTGTCACAAGAGTAATGGGTAGGCAAAACAATGACCCTAGTGCCAGAGGAGGATCTTTGAGAGAAGTTGACCACTGAAGTACTGTGCGCTCGATCGGGCCCCACCGACTGTGCGGTGGTGCCCGGAGCCGGACTCGAACCGGCACGCCCCCGAGGAGGCAGCGAGGTTTAAGCTCGCCGTGTCTGCATTCCACCACCCGGGCGTGGGCGCGCGGCTCCGCGTTGGCACAAGACCCTATCCGGGGGCTTCCCTCGAACAGCGGAACAGCGGCTCGATGTTGTCTTATTTTATTGACCGTTTGAGGGTGCGTCAGACGGTGCGTACAGCATCAGCACATGCCCGGACGGGGTAACGGGCGCGAAGCCCCGCAAACCGGAATGACGGAAACTCGCCGCACCCCGACGGCCGAGCAGCCACGGCCGCGCCACCGAACGCCGGGGCATCGCCACCTCAGGGCGCGACGGCGTCGTTGACGCACCTCAGGACCGGCCCGGACCCCAGCGCCTCCGGGTCCTTCAGGACCGCACCGGTGACATGGAACACCGCACTCTCGCCGGGCAGCAGAGTGACGAGCATGTCGTCCACCTCGGCCGCCGGATCCAGCCGGTCGGGGAAGAGGGCGAGGTCGCGCAGGAGCGTCCGCGCCGTCACCGTGACCCGGTACCCGATACCCGACTCGTCACCCTGTGTGACCGAGACGTCGTACCGTGCCGGCGGCAGCGCGACCCGGGTGTCCTCCTCGTAGAACTCGACCGCTCTCGCCTCGCCCAGCCTTGCCACCAGCACCTCGCGGGTGCTGTCCCCGGGCAGGGCGACGGACGGCGGGAGGGGTACGCGGGTGACGCCGCGCGCGGCGGTGCTCACCGCGATCTCCTCCTCGGCCAGGACCGCCCCGTCGAGCCCGTGCCGGGTCAGGCGCAGGTTCCCCTCCCAGACGCGGGCCGAGTCGTTGACCAGGTGCAGGGCGCCGTCCCGTACGGCCAGCAGACGGTCCGCGTACACCTTGCGCAGCGCGTACCAGAGGGGCTTGCGGCGGCCGTCGCCGTCCACGGCGGCCCAGGACACGACCGGCCAGCAGTCGTTGAGCTGCCACACGATCGAGCCCGCGCAGTACGGGGTGTGCGAGCGGAAGTGCGTGATGCCGAAGGCGACGGCGCGGGCCTGGTTCAGCTGCGTGAGCCAGTGCCAGTCGTCGAAGCCGGACGGCTGCGGGAGGTGGTCGCCCAGGCCGCGCAGCAGCTTCGCACCGCCGTCCTGCGCCTTCTGGTGGTGGGCGACCAGCGGGGCGTCCGGGGAGAGCGGGCCGCTGACGGCCCGGCGCAGGGTGGCGTACGCGGGCGGGCCCTGGAAGCCGAACTCGGCGACGAAGCGGTGGGCGGTGTCGGCGTAGTGGCGGTAGTCGACGCGGTTCCAGACCTCCCAGAGGTGGACCGTGCCCAGGGCGGGGTCGTTCGGGGGAAGCTCCGGAGAGCCCGAGTAGGGCGACCCCGGCCAGTACGGGCGGGTGGGGTCGGTCTCGGCGCACAGGGCCGGCAGCAGCTCGTGGTAGTACCCGTGCCCCCAGGTCCGGCCCTGGAGCTCGTCCTGCCAGCCCCAGTCGGCGTGGCCCTCCAGGTTCTCGTTGTTGCCGCACCACAGGACCAGGGAGGGGTGCGGGGCGAGCCGGACGAGGTTCTCGCGGACCTCGGCGGCCACCTCGTCGTACAGCGGCTGCTCCTCGGGGTAGGCGGCGCAGGCGAACGGGAAGTCCTGCCAGACCAGCAGCCCCTTCTCGTCGGCCAGCTCGTAGAAGTCGTCGCTCTCGTAGAGGCCGCCGCCCCAGACCCGGACGAGGTTGACGCCCGCGGCGATCGCCTGGTCGAAGCGGTCGGAGATCCGCTGCCGGGTGACGCGGGACGGGAAGCAGTCGTCGGGGATCCAGTTCACCCCGCGTACGAAGAGGGGCTCGTCGTTGACGGAGAGGCGGAACGCCTCACGCTCCAGGGTCACGCCCCGGAAGCCGGTCCTGCCGGTCCAGGCGTGGTCGCCGAGGCGGACGGTGACGTCGTACAGCGGCTGCTCGCCGTGGCTGTGCGGCCACCAGCGCCCGGCCCCGGGGACGGGCAGGGTGACGGCCGCCCGGTCCTCTCCCGCGGCGACGGTGAGCACGGCCCGTTCGCCGGCCACCTCCACCGACGCCTCCAGCGGCCCGTCCCCGGCCCGGTCGACGTCGAGGGTGAGCGCGAGGCGCGGCACCCCGTCGCCGTCCAGGTCGGCGAGCACCTTCACGCCGGCGATGCGCGGGCCCGTCCAGGACTCCAGCGCGACCGGGCGCCAGATGCCGGAGGTGACCAGCGTCGGCCCCCAGTCCCAGCCGAAGTTGCAGGCCATCTTGCGGATGAAGGCGTACGGCTCCGTGTACGCGCCCGGCCGGTCGCCGAGCTTGTCGCGCAGGGCCTCGGCGTACGTGTACGGGGCGGTGAAGCGTACGTCGAGGGTGTTGGCGCCCTCGCGCAGCAGCCGCCGGACGGGGAAGCGGTAGCTGCGGTGCTGGTTGGCGGTGCTGCCGGCCTCGGTGCCGTTGACGAGGACGGTGGCGACGGTGTCGAGGCCGTCGAAGCACAGATCGGTGGACGTGTGCTCGTCGGCGGACCAGTCGAAGGTGGTGCGGTACGTCCAGTCGGTGCGGCCGATCCAGCCCAGTCCGGTCTCGTTGTCGTCCAGATAGGGGTCGTCGATCAGCCCGGCGGCCATCAGGTCGGTGTGGACGCAGCCGGGGACGGCCGCCGGAACGCCTCCTGCGGGGAGCCCCACGGGCACGGGGCCGTCGGCGTGAAGCGTCCAGCCTTCGTGCAGGGGCAGGTGGCGCAGGGTCACGTGAGGGTCCTTCCGCAGTCGGGGAGCCCGGCGCAGGCGACGAAGTGGCCCGGTTCGGTCTCGTACAGGTCGTCACCGGACGCCGGGCCCTCGTGGTAGGCGCAGATCTCCACGGGGACGGCAGACGTCCAGGGCTGGTTGAGGCGGGGCACGGCGGCCAGGAGGGTGCGGGTGTAGGGGTGCAGGGGGTTGCCGAAGACCTTCTGCGTGTCGCCGCGTTCGACGACACGGCCGCTGCGGAGCACCACGGTCTTCTCGGCCAGATAGGTGCCGAGCGAGAGGTCGTGGGTGATGTAGAGGACGCCGAGGCCGCGTTCCTTGAGGCCGGCGAGGAGGTTGAGCACGTCGATGCGGGTGGAGGCGTCGAGCATGCTGGTGATCTCGTCGGCGACCAGGAAGCGCAGGTCCAGAAGGAGCGCGCGGGCGATGAGCAGGCGCTGCAGCTGCCCGCCGCTGAGCTGGTGCGGGTAGCGGCCCAGCACCTGCCCGGGGTCCAGGCGGACGTCCCGTACCGCCTTCTCCACGCGGTCCGCCCACTCCTTGCCGGAGACGCCCGGGTGGTAGGCCTGGCGGACGAGCGCGAAGACGCGGTCGGCCTTGAAGACGGGGTTGTAGCAGCTGAAGGGGTCCTGGAAGACCCCCTGGACGCGGCGGTAGAAGTCCTTGCCGGGCTTGACCTGCTCGCCGTCCAGGGTGAGGCTGCCGCCGCTGACCCGGGTGAGGCCCAGGACCATGCGGCCGATGGTGGACTTGCCGCTGCCGCTCTCGCCGATGAGCGAGACCAGTTCGCCGGGTGCCGCTTCGAAGGAGACCCGGTCCACGGCGGTCACCGAACCACCGCCGAAGGCGCCGGCCCGGAAGGTCTTGGTGACACGGTCGAGGGTCAGCATCAGGCCGCCTTCCAGCATGCGACGGTGTGGCGGGGGGCGACCTCGACGACCGGTGGCTCCTCTGCGCACCCGCTGTCGGCGAGCGGGCAGCGGTCACGGAAGCGGCAGCCGGCCGGCGGGTTCAGCAGGGAGGGCGGGGATCCCTCGATGCCGCTGAGCGGCTTGTCCTTGTACCGGGCGCCCACCTGGGGCAGCGAGCCGATCAGCATCTTGGTGTACGGGTGGCGGGGCTCGGTCGTCAGGGCCTTCGTGGGCGCCTTCTCGGCGAGCTTGCCCGCGTACATCACCATGATCGAGTCGGCGATGTGCGAGGTCAGTCCGAGGTCGTGGGTCACGAAGATCATGCTGGTGACCAGCCCCTTGTCGCGGAGCCCGGTGAGGGCCCCGACGACGGCCTGCTGGTTGGAGACGTCCAGCGCCGAGGTGACCTCGTCGGCGATCAGGACCGAGGGGTCCAGGAGCGTGGAGATCACCATGACGGCGCGCTGCTTCATGCCGCCGGAGAGCTCGATCGGGTAGCGGTCCAGGACGTCGGGCTCCAGGCCCACGAGGGCCAGCCGGCGGTGCAGTTCGCCGGTGTCGACGCTGACGCCCCGCGAGGCGAGGAGCTCGCGGATCATGCGGCCGATGCGGCGGGTCGGGTTCAGCGCGCTCATCGAGTACTGGGGGACGAGCGAGACCTTGTGGAAGCGGTAGGCGTTCATCGCGCGGTCGTCGGACAGCGGCAGTTCGTCGCCGTCCAGGGTGACGGTGCCGCCCGCGTGCCGCATCCGGCCGTCGAGCCGGATCAGGGACTTGCCGAGGGTGGTCTTGCCGCAGCCGGACTCGCCGGCCAGGCCCAGGATCTCGCCGTCCGCCAGGTCGAAGCTGACACCGTCCAGGGCCCGGACCTCGCCACGCAGCGTGCGGTAGTGGACCCGCAGGTCGTTGACGGTCAGGGTCATGCGTTCACGACTCCCTCAGCTTCGGGTTGAAGACCTCGTCGAGGCCGACGTTGGCGACGTAGAGCGCGCCGACGATCGCGGTGATCCCGGCGCCCGGCGGAATGAACCACCACCACATGCCGAGTTGGAGCGCGCTCCACTGCTGGGCGCTCTGCAGCATCAGGCCGAGCGAGACGCCCTCGGTCGGGCCGAGCCCGATGAAGTCCAGCGAGGAGGCGATGAGGATGGACCCGCCGAAGAGCAGGATGAACATCATGAAGAGGTACGAGCTCATGTTGGGCGCGATCTCACGGAAGACGATCCGCCAGGTGCCGCTCCCGCTGAGCCGGGCGAGGTCCACGAACTCCCGGGTGCGCAGCGAGAACGTCTGCGCCCGGATCGCCCGGGCCGCCCAGGGCCACGAGGTGAGGCCGATGAACAGGCCCTGTACGGCGACGCTGCGCACCCCCATGTAGGCGTTGATGATGAGCAGGACCGCGAGGGCCGGTATCACCAGGACGACGTTGGTGAGCATGTTCAGGACCTCGTCGACGAGGCCGCCCCGGTAGCCGGCGAGGAAGCCGACGAGCATGGCGATGACGGCGGCTATCGCACCCCCGACGACACCGACCAGGAACGTGGCGCGGAGCCCGTGCACGAACTGCGCGTACACGTCCTGGCCGAAGGTGGTGGTGCCCATCCAGTACGTGCCGTCGGGTGCGGAGGCCTGGGGGCCGACGTACTCGTTGGGGTTGCCGTTGTCGAGCAGCATCGGTCCGAAGAGGCCCACGGCGAGCAGTACCGCGACGACGACGGCGCCGATGATCAGCTTCGGGTTGCGCACCGCGTAGTGCAGCCACTCGCTGCCGGGCCCGGCAGCGGGCGGCTCCGCCGTCACGGCGGTCTCGGGTACCGGTTCGGGCAGTGTGCTCATGAGGTGCCTCCTGCCATGCCCGTACGGGTGCGGGGATCGACGACGACGTACACGATGTCGATGAGGAAGTTGGCGATGAGTACGCCGATGACGATGAACAGGAACGCGCCCTGCAGCAGGAAGAAGTCCTGGTTCTGGATGGAGGCGAGGATCAGTGAGCCGAGCCCCGGGTAGGCGAAGACGATCTCGGTGACGAGTGCTCCGGCGACCAGGACGCCCAACTGGAGTGCGAGGCCGGTGACCTGGGGCAGCACGGCGTTGCGGAAGGCATAGCGGCGGATGAGGCGCTGCGGTGCGCCGAGGGCCGCCAGATAGGAGGAGTAGTCGGACTCCAGCTCGTAGATGATCATGTTGCGCATGCCGATGGCCCAGCCGCCGAGCGCGACCAGGAAGAGCGAGAGGAACGGCAGCACCCAGTGGTGCAGCGCGTCCAGGACGAAATCGGCGTTCCAGCCTGGCTGGATGTCCAGGCTGTAACCGCCCGACAGGGGGAACCAGCCGGCCTTCGCACCGAGCGCCCAGGCGAGGATGACGGCGATCCACATGTACGGCATCGCGGTCAGCAGGTAGCCGGCCGGCAGGACGGTGTTGTCGAGGACCTTGCGGCGGGCGGAGAGCGCGCCGATCCAGTTGCCGACGAACCAGCTGAGCAGCACCGACGGGATCATCAGGGCGAGGGTGTACGGGAGCGCGTCGAGCAGGACGTCGCCGACGGGCGTGGGGAAGACCCAGATGGAGATGCCGAAGTCGCCCTGGAACAGGGCTCCCCAGAAGTGCAGGTACTGCTGCCACAGCGGCTCGTCGAAGCCGAACAGGTTGTTGTAGTACGTGCGCATCGCCTCGGCGGCCTCGGGCTGCGAGACCCTGGCGCGGGCCACCATGGCCGCCACCGGGTCACCGGGCATGAAGCGCGGGATCATCCAGTTGACGGTGACGGCGACGACGAAGGTCAGTGCGTAGACAAGAAGTTTGCGTGCGAAGTAGCGGCGCAAGGGTGCTCCCCTGGTGGAGAGCCCCGCCGTGCGCTCACCGGTCAGGTGGGCGCGCGCACGGCGGGGCGGTCATCGAGTCAGAACTGCCGTGTCACTTGGCGGGCTTCAGCTGGGTGAGCGTCTCGAAGCCGCCCAGCTCCAGCCAGTTGCGCCAGAGCGCCGGTGCCGTCTTGGGGGCTCCGGCGGCGTCCGACGGCCAGTTCTTCCAGGTCCCGGAGGTGGACTGCGACCAGAGGCCGTTGTACCAGAGCGGGATGACGGGCATCTCGGTGAGCTGGATGTCCTGGATCTTGGAGACTGCGGTCTTCATGCCGGCGACGTCATCGGTCTTGACCCCGCCGAGCTCCTGCACCAGTTTCCAGGCCTCCGCGTTCTCGTACCGCCCGAAGTTCACCGTGTTCTGCTGCTTCTGGACGGGCAACTGGAAAATGTAGTCGTAGTACGTCCACGGGGTGCTGGACAGCTGACGCTCGTTGTTGATGACGAGGTCGAAGTCGCCCTTGCCGCGCTGCTCGTTGAGCGCGTTCTGGTCGGGGAACTCCGTGCTGACCTGGATGCCCGCCTCCTTGGCGCCGGCGGCGATGACCTTGGCCGCCTCCATCCAGTCGGTCCAGCCGGAGGGCACGGCCAGCTTCAGGCTGAGGGCGGAGCCGTCCTTGTTCTCGACGAGGCCGTCACCGTTCTTGTCCTTGTAGCCGGCGTCGGCGAGTTCCTTCTTCGCGGCGGCGACGTCGTGCGTGAAGCCCTTCTCGGCGATGAGGGCCTTGTCCTCGAACTGGTCCCACTGCGGCAGGAGACCGGTGGGGCTGGCGGGCTTGACCAGGTCTCCGTACACCCCCTTGACGATCTTCCCGGTGTCGACCGACGCGGCCAGCGCCCTGCGGAAGGCGGCGTCGTTCATCGGCTTCTTGGTGGTGTTGGGCACCAGCCAGGCGGTGTTGGCCGAGAGCATGTACGGCGCCTTGTCGTAGTACGACACGACCTTCTTGCTCTTGATCAGCGAGGACGCTCCGGGCAGGAAGTTGTTGCTGAGGTCCAGCTGGCCCTGGCCCAGCTGGCCGATGACCACTTCGTTGCTCGGGTTGGAGACGTCGACGATGTAGCGGGGTGCGGGCGTCATGCTCAGCGCCTTGGTGCCCCACCAGTCCTCGCGCCGCTCCCACACGACCCGGTCCTGGGACTTGCTCTTGAGCTTGTACGCGCCCGTGCCGACCGGCTTGTCGTTGACGCCGTTGAGGATGTCCTCGTCGGTGCGCGAGCTCCAGACGTGCTCGGGGACGATCGGCTGGCCGTAGAGGGTGAAGTCCCACTCCTGGTAGCGGGCCTCCTTGAAGGTGAAGCGGACGGTCGTCGCGTCCACCGCCTTCGCGTCGGAGAGCCAGCTCCACAGCGAGTGGAAGGAGGAGGCCTCGATCTTGCCGAGACCGTAGGAGTACGCCACGTCCTTGGCGGTCAGCGGCTTGCCGTCGGCCCAGGTGATGCCCTGCCGCAGCTTCACGTCGTACGTCTTGTCATCGGTCCAGCTGCCCGACTCCGCGAGCCAGGGCGTCAGCTTGCCCTCGTTGGGGTCGAAGTGGAACAGCGTCTCGTAGACCAGGCCCTTGGTGCCGGTCGCGTGGTCCCAGTTGCGCAGCGGGTTGTAGTTGGCCGGCGGCCCCCACTGGGTGCCGGTCGTGTACAGCGTCTCGTTGCGCGGCAGTGCGCCGCCCTTGCCGGCGGGCCCGGTGGAGCCGCCCGACGACGAACCGCCCCCCGTGCACGCGGTCGCGGCGAGTCCGAACACGGCGAGTGCGACGGTGATCCGCACCCGGGTACGCGTACCCATAGCCCCTCCTTTTCCCCGCCGTCCCTGCCGAGCGGAGTTACTGAACCGGGTAAGTGCCGTGAAGGTATGGGGGCCCCTGAGCCGTGTCAAGGGTGCGGGAGCGCTCCCATTGCAGTTTTTTCGGGCGATTGCCGAGGGGTCTAGACCGGGGAGCGGAAGACACAGGTCAGGGGGCTGCCGTTAGGATGACCCCCGAACACGAACCGGTTAAGCGAGGTCGCATGTCCAAGCACCGCCCCACGATCGCCGACATCGCACGCCGGGCCGGGGTCTCCAAGGTCGCGGTGTCGTACGCACTGAACGACCGCCCCGGCGTCTCCCCCGCCACCCGCGCCTCCATCAAGGCGATCGCCCAGGAGATCGGCTGGAGGCCCAACAGCGCGGCCCGCGCCCTGACCCACGCGCGGGCGGACACCGTCGGCCTCGCCCTGTCCCGGCCGGCCAGGATGCTCGGCGTCGAGCCGTTCTTCATGGAGCTGATCAGCGGCATCGAGACCGAGCTGGCCACCCGGGGCTGCGCCCTGCTCCTCCAGGTCGTCACAGACCCCGCGCAGGAACTGGAGATGTACCGGCGCTGGTGGGGCGAGGGCAGGGTGGACGGGGTGTTCCTCGCCGACGTGCGCTCCCTGGACCCGCGCATCGAGGGCGTCGCCGAGCTGGGCATGCCGGCCGTGGTGATCGGCCATCCCTCGGCGGCCGGCCGGCTCACCCCGGTGTGGTCGGACGAGTCGGCGGCACTGCGGGACACCCTCACGTATCTGAGCGCACTCGGGCACCGCAGCATCGCCCGGGTCGCCGGGCTGCCCGATCTGATCCACACCCGGATGCGCGACCGGGCCCAGCACGAGATCTCCGCGGAACTGGGCCTGGACGAACCGGTGGTGGTGCACACCGACTACTCCGGCGAGGAGGGCGCGCACGCGACGCGGCGGCTGATCAGCTCGCCCGGGAGGCCGACCGCCGTCATCTACGACAACGACATCATGGCCGTCGCCGGGCTCTCCGTCGCCCAGGAGATGGGGCTCGACGTGCCCGCCGACCTCTCGCTCGTCGCCTGGGACGACTCCCAGCTGTCCCGGGTCGTCCGGCCGCCGCTGACCGCACTGAGCCGCGACATCCCTGCGTACGGCACCCATGCGGCGCGCACCCTGCTGGCGATGGTGGCGGAGGGGTCGGCACCCGGATTCGAGGATTCCGCGGCCCGGCTGGTGCCCCGCGGATCGACCGCCCCGCCCCGCTGACCGACCGCTCCGGCCCGCTGACCGACCGCTCCGGCCCGCCGGGCCGACCGCGCCGCCCCGCCGGGCCGGGCTTCCGCCCCGCTGAGGACGGACGCCGTCAGGGTCGGTGTCATACCCGAGGAGTACGCCACGGTCCCGCCGATGCGACTCAAGAGGGCCCCAGGAACCGGCACGGGGGCTGACGTCCGGGCGCGATTCGGCGGCGACGATGAAGGGGTCCCGCGCACCCCGCCCCATCGTCGCCCGAACCAGGAGTACCCCTGTGACCTCCACCACCGTTCACCGCACCACCGCGGTCGCCGCCCGCGCCACGGAGCTGTCGAAGGTCTACGGCCAGGGTGAGACCCAGGTGGTCGCCCTGGACCGGGTGACCGTGGACTTCCCGCAGGGCGAGTTCACCGCGATCATGGGCCCGTCGGGCTCCGGCAAGTCCACGCTCATGCACTGCGTGGCCGGTCTGGACAGCTTCAGCAGCGGATCCGTGCGCATCGGCGAGACCGAGCTCGGCTCGCTGAAGGACAAGCAGCTGACGCAGTTGCGCCGGGACAAGATCGGCTTCATCTTCCAGGCGTTCAACCTGCTGCCGACACTGTCGGCGCTGGAGAACATCACCCTGCCGATGGACATCGCCGGCCGGAAGCCGGACGCCGCGTGGCTGCAGAAGGTCATCGACATGGTGGGCCTCTCCGACCGGCTGAAGCACCGTCCGACCGAGCTCTCCGGGGGCCAGCAGCAGCGCGTCGCGGTGGCCCGCGCCCTGGCCTCCCAGCCGGCGATCATCTTCGGTGACGAGCCGACCGGAAACCTCGACTCCCGCTCCGGCGCCGAGGTGCTCGGCTTCCTGCGCAACTCGGTGCGCGAACTCGGCCAGACCGTGGTGATGGTGACGCACGACCCGGTGGCCGCCTCGTACGCGGACCGCGTGATCTTCCTCGCGGACGGCGCGATCGTCGACCAGATGATGCACCCCACCGCGGACGGGGTCCTCGACCGGATGAAGGCGTTCGACGCGAAGGGCCGCACCAGCTGACCCGCTGGTAGCCGACTGCCCGTCCCCTCCACCCGACCTCATCCCAGGACACCACACCATGCTCCGTACCGCCTTGCGCAACGTGCTCGCGCACAAGGCCAGGCTGCTGATGACCGTGCTCGCCGTCATGCTCGGCGTCGCCTTCGTCTCCGGCACCCTGGTCTTCGCCGACACCCTCTCCAACGCCTTCCGCAGCCAGTCCGCGAAGAGTTACGACGACGTCGCGGTCGCCGTCACCTCGTACGCCGACCCGAACTCCGCCGAGCAGGAGCCCGGCCTCTCGCAGAAGACCCTCGACAGGATCGCCGGGCTGGACGGCGTCAGCGCCGTGCACGGCCGTGTCGACGGCTTCGCCGGGGTCGCCGACCCCGACGGCAAGCTCATCGAAGGCGCGTTCGGCGGCCCCAAGGGCTCCAACTTCGCCCCTGGCGAGGACGGCAAGGACACCGCGTACGCCTTCACCGACGGCTCGGGCCCGATGAGCGCCGGCCAGATCGCGCTGGACAAGGGCACCGCCGCCAAGGGCGAGTACACAGTCGGCGACCGGGTGCGGGTCGCGACCAACGGGCCGGTCAAGGAGTTCACCCTCAGCGGCGTCTTCACCACCGACGACGGCGAGGTGAACGCCGGCGGCAGCCTCGTGCTCTTCGACACGGCTGTGGCCCAGGAGCAGTACCTGAAGCCCGGCTACTATCAGGAACTCACCGTCACCGCCTCACCGGGCGCCGATGACGCGAAGATCCTCGACGCGGTGGAGCCGCTGCTGCCCGAGGGTGCCGAGGCGAAGACCGGCCAGGCGCTCGCCGACGAGCAGGCGAAGAACATCGAGCAAGGCCTCGGCGCCCTCAAGCAGATCCTGCTGGGCTTCGCCGGCATCGCGCTCTTCGTCGGCGTCTTCCTGATCTCCAACACCTTCTCGATGCTGGTCGCCCAGCGCACCAAGGAACTCGCGCTGATGCGCGCCGTCGGCGCCTCGCGCAAGCAGATCACCCGCTCGGTGCTCGTCGAGGCCGGGATCGTCGGCGCGGTGGCCTCGGCGATCGGCTTCGCACTCGGCATCGGTCTGGCGGTCGGACTGCGCTCGGGCATGGCCGCGTTCGGCATGAAGGTGCCCGCGGGGCCGCTGGTGCTGTCGGCGACACCCGTGCTCGCCGCCCTGGGCGTAGGCGTGCTGATCACGATGTTCGCCGCCTGGCTGCCCGGCCGCAGGGCCGCGAAGATCCCGCCCGTGGCGGCGATGAGCAGCGTCCACGCGGTGGCCACCACCAAGTCGTTGGTGGTACGGAACTCCATCGGCGCGGTCATCACCGCGATCGGCGCCGTCGGCATCATCGCGGGCGCCGACCGCGGCGGCGACGAGGGCCGTGTCCTCATCGCAGCCGGCGCGTTCTTCGCGCTGATCGGCATCATCGTCCTGATCCCGCTGCTGTCCCGGCCCGTCATCGCGGTCATCCGCCCGCTGCTCGTCGGCCCCTTCGGAGTCTCCGGCAAGCTGGCGGGACAGAACGCGGTCCGCAACCCGCGCCGCACCGGCGCCACCGCCTCGGCGCTGGCGATCGGCCTCACCCTCGTCACCGGCCTCTCGGTGCTCGGCGTCACGGTCGGCGCGGCCCTCGACAAGATGACCACGGACAACATCAAGGCCGACTACATGGTCTCGATGGCGAGCGGCGGCGACCTCGACCAGTCCGCGCTGACCGCCCTGGAGAAGACCCCGGGTGCCGTCGCGGTCTCACCGCAGCAGTCCTCCTACCTCGACATCGACGGCAACTTCGCCTCGGCCTCCGCGGTGACTCCCGGCTCCATCGAGAAGGTCCTGAACGTCCAGGTCGTCAGCGGAAGCATCGGCTCGCTCGGCAAGGGACAGATCGCCGTCGCCGAGAAGACGAGCAAGAAGAGGGGCTGGAAGGTCGGCGACAGCCTGCCCGTCACCTTCGACGACAAGAAGAAGGGCACCCTGACGGTCGGAGCGGTCTTCAAGGACAGCGAGTTCCTCTCCCCCGTCCTCGTCGCCACGTCGGTCGTGAACCCGCACGAGGTGAAGCCGTACATCCCGCAGATCTTCGTGACGATGGACGGCGGTCCGACCGAGGCCAGCGAGAAGGCCGTGATCGGCGCCCTCGGCGAGAACCCCGCCATCAGGGTGATGGACCAGCAGGACATCCGCGACGAGTTCGGCGGCACGATCAACCTGATGCTGAACATCCTGTACGGCCTGCTCGCGATGGCGCTCATCATCGCCGTCCTCGGCGTCGTCAACACCCTCGCGATGTCCGTCTTCGAACGGCAGCACGAGATCGGCATGCTGCGCGCGATCGGTCTCGACCGGCGTCGGGTGAAGCGGATGGTCCGGCTGGAGGCCGTGGTCATCTCCGTCTTCGGCGCGCTGATCGGCATCGGCCTCGGCTCGTTCCTCGGCTGGGCCATCGGCGAGTCCATCCGGAGCAGCATCCCGGGCTACGCGCTGGTCCTGCCCTGGGACCGCATCGGGATCTTCCTGGTGCTCGCGGCTCTGGTCGGCGTCCTGGCCTCGCTCTGGCCGGCCCGCAGCGCCGCGAAGCTGAACATGCTGACGGCCATCAAGACGGAGTAGCGACGTCATGCGCAGGGGCCGGTATCCACGACTCGGATACCGGCCCCTTTCGTCTTCCCTGCGGGGCGTAGGCCCCGACTTCCCTGGGCCGTCGGGGCGTGCGCCCGACCTCCCTGGGACGTCAGCCCGACGCCGTCCATTCGCGGGCCCGCAGCGGCATGCCCGCGGGACCACCCTCCTGCGGACGTACCGCGAGGATCTGGTTGACGCCTATCCTGTTGTGCTCGAAGGACAGCGCGGAGGCCGCCATGTAGAGCCTCCAGACCCTGGCGCGTCCGGGTGAGGTGACCCGTACCGCCTGCTTCCAGTGCTTCTCCAGATTGGCGACCCACTGACGCAGGGTCAGTGCGTAGTGCTCGCGGATCGCTTCGACGTCACGGGCCTCGAAGCCGGCCTCCTCCAGGGTGGCGACGGTACGGCCCACGGGGGCGAGCTCCCCGTCGGGGAAGACGTACGCGTCGATGAACTCGTCCACGTGGTACGCGGTCTCGTCCTTCTCGGGGCGGCGGGCGATCTGGTGGTTGAGCAGCCGGCCGCCGGGCTTGAGCAGTGCGTAGAGGTCTTCGGCGTACTCGCGGTAGCGGACCGAGCCGACGTGCTCGGCCATGCCGATCGAGGAGATGGCGTCGTACGGGCCGTCCCTGACGTCCCGGTAGTCCTGGACCCGGATCTCGATCCGGTCGGTGAGGCCCTCCTCGGCGATGCGTTTGCGGGCGAATGCGGCCTGCTCGGTGGAGAGGGTGACCCCGGTGACCCTGGCGCCGTACTCACGGGCCGCGTGGATGGCCATGGAGCCCCATCCGCAGCCGACGTCGAGCAGGCGGTCGCCCTCCTTCAGCGCGAGCTTGCGGCAGACGAGGTCGAGCTTGTCGCGCTGGGCGTCCTCGAGCGTCCCGCCGTCCTGCCAGTAGGCGCAGGAGTAGACCATGGACGGGCCGAGGACCAGTTCGTAGAAATCATTGCCGACGTCGTAGTGGTGGCTGATGGCCTCCTTGTCGCGGCGCTTGGTGTGCAGCGCTCCGGAGCGGCGGCGGACCTCCTCCGCGGGCGGAGGGGGCGGCGGCCAGGGTCCGGCGAGCTGGACGAGGCCGCGGGCGAACGCGCGGACCTTCGGGTCGCGGACCGGATGGACGGAGTCCTTCGCCTCGGCGCCCCGTTCCCAGAGCAGTCCGGCCACATGGTTCAGTGCCGCGTAGAGGTCGCCCTCGATGTCGATCTCACCGGCCACCCAGGCGCGGGCCAGGCCCAGTTCGCCCGGCTTCCAGAGCAGTCGGCGCACGGCACGGCGGTGGCGCAGGACGAGGACGGGCGCGCCCGGCGGCCCGGATTCACTGCCGTCCCAGGCCCGGATCCGGACGGGCAGGGGTTCTCCCAGCAACTCTTCGGCGAGAGCGGTCAGCCGCGATGCGGCGTCTGCCATGGCGCACACCTCCGTGGTGGTGTTTCCCAACGTGCCTAAATTCGCACATACACGTACCCGAACCGGGCGGCGACACCTCGGAGTCACCGCCGGGTACACCTGCGTCAACACCGCCGGGCGGGTATGCCATCCCGCTCCTCGGCAACGGAACGGCAAAATACCTGCACACTCCATCTACTTGGTGCGCGCCGGAGACATGCCGAAGGGGCCGTCCGCACCACGGATGGCGGACGACCCCTTCGGTGACGTGCAGGTACTAGGAGGCCTTGGCCTTCTCGCCCTCGGCCTTGGCTGCGACCGGGGCGGGATGCGGCTTGGCCGCCTCGTAGAACTCCTCGCGCGGCGTCTCCATGGCGCCGAGCGAGACGACCTCGCGCTTGAGGAACATCGCGAGCGTCCAGTCGGCGAAGATCCGGATCTTGCGGTTCCAGGTCGGCATCGCCATGCCGTGGTAACCACGGTGCATGTACCAGGCGAGACGGCCCTTGAGCTTGATCTTCACCTTGCCCACGACGATCATCGCGACGCCCTTGTGCAGGCCCAGACCGGCGACCGCACCCTTGTTGGCGTGACTGTAGTCCTTCTGCGGGAAGCCCCGCATGCCGGAGATGACGTTGTCACCGAGGACCTTGGACTGGCGCAGAGCGTGCTGGGCGTTCGGCGGGCACCAGGCGTTCGGGTTGCCGGCCTTGCGGCCGACCAGGTCCGGAACCTGGGCGTTGTCGCCCGCGGCCCAGATGTAGTCGGTGCCCTGCACCTGGAGCTTCTCGGACGTGTCGACGTGGCCACGCGGACCGAGCGGCAGGCCGAAGCGGGCCAGCGCCGGGTTCGGCTTCACGCCGGCCGTCCACACGATCGTGCTGGAGTCGACCTCGAGGCCGTTCTTCAGGACGACGTGACCGTCGACGCACGAGTCCATGGAGGTGGAGAGGTAGATCTCCACACCGCGGCTCTCGAGGTGCTCCTTGCCGTACGCGCCCAGCTTCGGGCCGACCTCGGGAAGGATCTTGTCGGCGGCGTCGACGAGGATGAAGCGCATGTCCTCGCGCTTCACGCTCGTGTAGTACTTCGCCGCGTCGCGCGCCATGTCCTCGACCTCGCCGATGGTCTCCGCACCGGCGAAGCCGCCGCCCACGAAGACGAACGTCAGCGCCTTGCGGCGGACGTCCTCATCGGTCGTCGAGTCAGCCTTGTCCAGCTGCTCGAGGACGTGGTTGCGCAGACCGATGGACTCCTCGATGCCCTTCATGCCGATGCCCTGCTCGGCGAGGCCGGGGATCGGGAAGGTGCGGGAGACCGCGCCCATCGCGATGACCAGGTAGTCGAAGGGCAGCTCATAGGCCTCGCCGACGAGCGGCGCGATCGTGGCGACCTTGCGGTCCTGGTCGATGGTCGTGACACGGCCGGTGAGAACCTCTGCCTTGGGCAGCACGCGTCGCAGCGGGACGACGACATGCCGAGGCGAGATGCTGCCGGCAGCAGCTTCGGGGAGGAAGGGCTGGTACGTCATGTACGAGCGTGGGTCGACGACCGTGACGGTCGCCTCCCCGTACCGCATCTTCTTCAGAATGCGACGAGCTGCGTACAGGCCTACGTACCCACCGCCTACAACGAGGATCCTGGGACGCTCCGTGGTGCTCATGCCATCGAGTATCCACCCCCCTCGGGGGGCACGCTCGTGAGCCCCTTCACAAGGTATGCGCCACCCTCTGCTACACTTCGCCGCCCACGTGACCCAGGTCATGGCTCCGGAGGGGAACCACGGGGCCTCGGCGAACGTTGTTCACCACTTGTGAGCTGGTCCTTGTGCCACCGAGTGGCCCGAACCAAAGCCCCGCTTCACATGCGCGCCATACCCCCGAAACCTCCCCGCAGCCCCGCACCGGGGCCTTGCGGGGTGCGCGCGCGGTCCCTCGGGAGCCGAACTTCACCCAGGGGAGCCGAATTCCTTGTGAAGAAGTTCACGAAGTTCGTCGCGGCGCCTCGCGGAAGGCCTCCGCCAACCGGCCCCAAGAGCCCCCGGAAGGCTCAAAGGTGCAGGCCGGAGTGCGCATGAGCGTGATCTCACCGATCGGCCCACGGCGCTGTGATCATGCTGCGGACCAGGCGATCCCATCGAGGATGCACCACAAACGCGACTCCCACGCCTGGCAACGTGTACACATAAGTGCGTACACTGGATCCATGACCGATAACACCGTGACCGTCAGGGAAGCACGCGCACACCTCGCGGAGCACATCAACCGGGCCGAGGAAGGCACTCCGACAGTCATCACACGCAACGGCGCCCCGGTGGCCGCGGTCGTGCCGATCACCGACTTCGAGGCACTGGAGGAGGCTGCCGACGTGCTGCTGGCCCGCGAGGCGGAAGCGGTGCTGGCCGACGGCGGGCCCACCGTTTCGATGGCCGAGCTGCTGGCGGATCTGTTCAGCGAGCGCGGTGAAGGCGCGGCGTGAAGTACGCGTTCCGGTTCACCACGGCAGCACAGCGGCAGCTCCGGACCATCAGCCGACACGATGCCATGCGCATCCTGACCGCGCTGACCGCGCTCGGCGACGATCCGTACCGTGAGGACGCCGACGTCAAGAAGCTCACCGGCCCCTCAGGGCTCTACCGGCTCCGGGTCGGCAGCTACCGGGTCGCCTACCGGATCAACGACGGTGAACTCGTCATCCTCGTGGTCAGGGTGGGCGACCGGCGGGACGTCTACCGCAACGTGTAGCGCCCCGCCTCTCACCTCACGTCGACTACCAAAGACCAGGCGATCCCATCGAGAATGTCGTGCTCGCTGACGACGACCTCCCGAGCTCCGGTCCGTTCCATCACCGCGAGCAGGACAAGCGCTCCCGCGGTGATCACATCGACCCGCCCCGGGTGCATCGCGGGGATCGCCGCCCGCTCCTCGTGCGTCGACGAGAGCAGCCGTCCGGTGATGTCCCGGACCTGGTCCAGGGAGACCCGGGAGTGGTGGATCGCCTCGGAGTCGTACTCCTGCAGACCGAGCGCGATCGCGGCGACGGTGACGGCGGTGCCGGCCAATCCGACGAGTGTGGCCGCCTCGGCGAGCGGCACGGCCTCCTCCGCCAGGTCGAGGGCCGCGTCGATGTCCGCGCGGATCGCGGCGATCCGGCCGGGCGTGGGCGGGTCGACGACCACGCCGTCCTCGACGAGGTGACGCTCGGTCATCCGGACGCAGCCGATGTCCACGGACCGGGCCGCGCGGACGGCGTCGTCGCCGACGACGAACTCGGTGGAGCCGCCGCCGATGTCCACGACGAGATAGGGCTTCTCCAGATGGTCGCTGCCCGCCAGCTCCTTGGTGGCGCCGTCGAAGGAGAGCTGCGCCTCCTGGTCACCACTGATGACCTCGGGCTCGACACCCAGGATGTCCAGGACACCCTGGACGAACACGGCACTGTTCTCCGCGTCGCGGGACGCGGAGGTGGCGACGAAGCGAATCCTCTCGGCGCCGAGCTCCTTGATCGCCGCGGCGTACTCACGGCAGGCGGCGAAGGTGCGCTCCAGGGCTTCCGGAGCCAGCCGCCCGGTGCGGTCGACGCCCTGGCCGAGCCGCACGATCAGCATCCGGCGGTCGAGCTCGGTGAAACTGCCGGAGACGGGGTCCGCGTCGGCGATGAGCAGGCGGATGGAGTTGGTACCGCAGTCGATGGCGGCAACACGGGTCATGCGAGCTCCTGTGGTCGTGGTTACGGGGGCTCCGCCCCGGACCCGCTCCTCGATCGCAGGAGGGGCTCGGTCGTGCGGGCCGAGCCCGCACGACCGAGCCCCTCCTGACTCTCGGGAACCGGGGTGCGGGGCCGGGCCCCGGGGTGCGGGAGGTCAGGCCCCTTCGGCGTCGCACGGCGACACGCACGGGCCCTTGGCCCACCACTGCGGCAGCATCGCGATGGCCTCGTCGCCCAGCGGGTTGACCCCGGGGCCCGCCGCCAGCGAGTGGCCGACCAGCACGTGCAGGCACTTCACCCGGTCCGGCATGCCGCCGGCGCTGGGGAAGCCCTCCAGGACCTCGATGGCGTCACGGCGCGCGATGTAGTCCTCGTGCGCGGCACGGTACGCGGCGGCCAGCTCCGGGTCCGTGGTGAGGCGCTCGGTCATCTCCTTCATGACCCCGTTGGCCTCCAGCGTGCCGATCGCGGACGCGGCACGCGGACAGGTCAGGTAGAACGTCGTCGGGAACGGCGTGCCGTCCTCCAGACGGGGCTGCGTCTCCACCACGTCCGGGTTGCCGCACGGGCAGCGGTGCGCGATGGCGCGCAGCCCGCGCGGCGGCCGGCCGAGCTGCTGCTCGAACGCGGCGATGTCCGCCTCGGTGGGCGCGGTGGATTCGGTCTGCGGAGGGGGCGTGTCCATGCCTGCCTTGAATGTCATCGGTCGGTCTGTATGTACGGGAGCGGGGTCAGCCGCGGTCTGCGCTGTCGACGCCGTCCCAGAGGTTCGAGTGCCAGGGCCTGCCCGGCGCACCCGCTTCACCGCGGCGCACCTCGGCTGCGTCCGGGTCGATCACCGTGAAACCGGTCTCCCCGGGCATGACGTAGTGGAGGTGCTGGCGCGCGAGTCGCCGGATGTACGCGTCGTCCTTGAGCCGCGCCTTCTCGTCGCGCAGCTCCTCGGTCCGCCGGTGCGCCTCCTGCGTGAGCCTCTCCTGATCGGCGATCTCGTCGCGCTGGGAGATGTACTGCCTCATCGGGTAGGCGAGGGCGACGACCAGGGAGCAGACGATCAGGGCCAGGAACGCGGCCCTGCCGGTGAGCCGGGAGCGGCGGGCCTGGCGGCGGTTCTGGGACCGGTACACGCGCGCCGCGGTCTGCTCCCCGAGCAGCCGCAGCCTGGTCGCGGTGGAGAACCGGTCGCGGTCCTTCCCGGCCATCTCGCCTCCCCATTACGCACGTCCGTCCCCGCACACGGTACGGGACCGAGTGCGGGGACGGACGGAGGCTGGTGCCCCGAAGGGCGGCTCAGCTCCTGCTGCCGGGCTCTCAGCCCTCGAAGCGGAACCGCGGGAAGGCCGAACGGCCCGCGTACACCGCGGCGTCGTCGAGGATCTCCTCGATGCGCAGCAGCTGGTTGTACTTGGCGACACGGTCCGAGCGGGCCGGGGCGCCGGTCTTGATCTGGCCGCAGTTCACGGCGACGGCGAGGTCGGCGATGGTGACGTCCTCGGTCTCACCGGAGCGGTGGGACATCATGCACTTGAAGCCGTTGCGCTGGGCCAGCTCGACGGCGTCCAAGGTCTCGGTCAGCGAACCGATCTGGTTGACCTTGACGAGCAGGGCGTTGGCCGAGCCCTCCTCGATGCCACGGGCCAGGCGCTCGGGGTTGGTGACGAACAGGTCGTCACCGACGATCTGCACCTTGCCGCCGAGCTTGTCGGTGATGACCTTCCAGCCGGCCCAGTCGTCCTCGTACAGCGGGTCCTCGATGGAGACCAGCGGGTACGCGGAGACGAGCTCCTCGTAGTACTCGGTCATCTCGGCGGCCGAGCGGGACTTGCCCTCGAACTCGTACGTGCCGTCCTTGTAGAACTCGGACGCGGCGACGTCGAGGGCGAGCGCGATGTCGCGGCCCGGGACGTAACCGGCTTCCTTGACGGCTTCGAGGATCAGGTCCAGGGCGGCGCGGTTGGACTCGAGGTTCGGGGCGAAGCCGCCCTCGTCACCGAGACCGGTGGACAGGCCCTTGGTCTTCAGGACCTTCTTCAGCGTGTGGTAGATCTCCGCGCCCCAGCGAAGGGCCTCGGAGAACGACTCGGCGCCGATCGGCGCGATCATGAACTCCTGGATGTCCACGTTGGAGTCGGCGTGCGAGCCGCCGTTCAGGATGTTCATCATCGGAACGGGCAGCAGGTGCGCGTTCGGGCCGCCGAGGTAGCGGAACAGCGGCAGGTCGGACGCCTCGGACGCGGCGTGGGCCACGGCCAGCGAGACGCCGAGGATGGCGTTGGCGCCGAGGGAGCCCTTGTTCTCGGTGGCGTCGAGGTCGAACATCGCCTGGTCGATGAGGCGCTGCTCGGTGGCGTCGTACCCGACGAGCTCCGGGCCGATCTGCTCGATGACGGCGAGGACGGCCTTCTCGACACCCTTGCCGTGGTAGCGGTTGGGGTCACCGTCGCGAAGCTCGATGGCCTCGAACGCACCGGTGGAGGCGCCGGACGGAACAGCAGCACGTCCCGTGCTGCCGTCGTCGAGGCCAACCTCGACCTCGACCGTGGGGTTTCCCCGGGAGTCGAGGATTTCCCTGGCTACGACGACGTCGATGGACGGCACGAGGCATCTCCTTCTGGGATATGACGCTGGTTGTGCAGGGTCACTGTGGCCTTGCGCCCCGAGCCTAACCGGCTCTGCCCCCTGCGTCGGCCGACCGCCCGTCCCCTGGGACGAAAAAGGACCCAAGGGCTTGCATTCCGGGCAAAGGTCCAGAAATCTACTGACCGGTAACCGCAAGAGTTGAACGATCCCGTCCGCGGTGGGCCCGTGCGGCACACCGCGGACACGACCCCGGCCCGGCGCACACGGGGGTGAGTGCGCCGGGCCGGGAGGGAACACGTCGGGTGCCGCCGGACACCCTTCCGCGGCCCTGAAGCCTTCGGGGAGGAGAGACCCGGGACTACTTCAGGTGGAGCTGCTGACCCGGGAAGATCAGGTCGGCGTCCTCGACGATGTCGTCGTTGAGCTTGAACAGCTTCTGCCAGCCGCCCTTGACCTTCTTCGCGTCGGCGATCGTGCTCAGGGTGTCGCCGGCCTTCACCTTGTACTCGCCGTCACCCTTCTTGACCTTGTCGCCGGTCGGGGTCGTGACGGTCTTCGAGGCCTCGGGGGCGGTGCGCTTCTCGCTGCGCGTGGTGGGCTGCTCGGCCTTGCGCTCCGGCTGGGCGGCCTTGTCGGCGCTCGGCGCGGCGGTGTCGACACCCGGGTCCACACCGTCGTTGGTCAGGCCGCCGGCACCGGCGCAGGCCCAGGCGCCCGGGCCCTGCAGGTCGAGAAGCTTCTCGGCTGCGGTGATCTGCTGAGCCTTGGTGGCCAGGTCGGCGCGGGCGGCGAACTGCGTACCGCCGGCGGCTGCCCAGCTGGACTGCGAGAACTGCAGACCGCCGTAGTAGCCGTTGCCGGTGTTGATGGACCAGTTGCCACCGGACTCGCACTGCGCGACGGCGTCCCACGTGGCGACGGAAGCGGCGGAGGCGCCGGTCGCACCCATCAGCGGGACGGCGACCGCGGCACCGGCGACGCCGGCCAGGGTGGCGATACGGACGGCCTTGGACGGGCGACGGTGCTTGCCCTTGCTCGAAAGCAGCATGGTTCTCCTCACCGACGCCTACGAGGTGAGCTGTCGGGTTCGGGCCTGTGAGTTGCCCGGTCGCTCGCACTGGCGAGCGACTTCACCCCGAGCCGACCCTCACCCGTCTTCCGACGGCCGGGTCCGGCACTTACCTGGGTCCCCCGCTCCTGCCTACGGCGCTTTACGCGTCGAATCCCTTCGGCCGACGGCAGGATTCGGCGTGACGGTCGAAGGTGCCCGCGGTGCGAGCGGTTCCGACCGTAAACATAGGCAACCCCCACATTCAAAGATGGACATCACGGACAATCAGCCCGTACTCGCACCGGGCGAGGGATCATTTCCGCAGGTCGGAGGCGTCGTCGGCGAACCCGGCGGGCGAGACGCGTGAGTTGACGCAAAGAGACCCATGTCTCACTTAGACATAAGTGGACATAGGCCTCTGAACTGCCCCCGCTTTTGGGGTGTTTTCCCGAATTGGATCAGTTGCCGACAGCGGCTTCCGCACCGGCCTCGGCGCTCTTCTCGTCCGCCTGGGCGCCCAGGTCGAGACCCAGGTCGAGGTTCTGCCCGGGAAGGATCAGGTCCGGGTCGGAGCCCAGCTCGTCCTTGTTCGCCTCGTAGAGCGCCGTCCAGCCGCCGGGCAGCTCCTGCGCGTCCGCGATCGCCCAGAGGTTGTCTCCGGTGCGGACGGTGTAGGTGCCGTCGCCGCCCTTGCGCGCTTCGGCGTCACCGCGCGACGCGTGCCGACCGGACTCGCGCCCGTCCGTCGAGCCCGC
This sequence comes from Streptomyces sp. NPDC005566, assembly GCF_040605575.1. Taxonomy (NCBI): domain Bacteria; kingdom Bacillati; phylum Actinomycetota; class Actinomycetes; order Kitasatosporales; family Streptomycetaceae; genus Streptomyces; species Streptomyces sp. NPDC005566. The sequence goes on from NZ_JBEXDB010000005.1 coordinate 108,536, forward strand.
ACCGGCGCTCGCCTCCGGGGCCGGAGTGCCGCGGTGCTTACCGCCCGGCGCTTCCGTCGATCCGTCGGAGGCCTCGGACGTCTCGGGCGAGGGAGAGGAGTCGGACGTGTCGGATCCGGTCGACTTGTCGACCTTGCCGGTATCGCCACCCCTGCTGTCCGTGTTCCTGTTCCCGCTCGCGTTGTCCGACGCATCGGACGAGGGGGTGTCCGACGCGTCGCCGGACGGGGTCGCGTCGTCCGACGGCTCGGTGGTCGGCTCACTGCCCGGGTCGACACCCGGGAGCGTGTTGTCGAGTGCGAGTCCGGAGATCACCGCGCAGCTGGCCCACGCCGTCACCCCCTGGTCGTCGAGCACCTTCTCCGCCACGGATATCTGCTGCGAGCGGCTGGCCAGGTCGGCGCGGGGCGCGAACGCCGTGCCGCCGTAGGCCGACCAGGTGTCCTGCGAGAGCTGCAGGCCGCCGTAGTAGCCGTTGCCGAGGTCGGCGCTCCACATGCCACCGCTCTCGCACTCGGCGACCCGGTCCCAGGTCGAGGCGTCGGCTGCGTGCGCACCCGTTGCGCCGAGCAGCGGGATGGCGATGGCCGACCCTGTGACGCCTGCGGCGACGACGATGGCGGGTGCCTGCCGAGGGCGACGGTGTCTGCCGTTCGCGGAGCCCATGGGATTGCCTTCCGTGTGACTGACGTGTGACTGGTGAGTCGAACGGTGAACCTAGCCGCACTCGAACGTGTGTCACAAGTCGATGCAGCGGAGATCACGTGAAAGTCACAGAGTTGACAGAGTGTCACTTTTTCCGAGCGGCGTCCCGGGACCGAACTCCACAGGAAGAGTGCGCAGTCCACGCATGATGAGCCCGCCCCGCCAGCGCAAATCGGTAGGTTCTGCAGCGAGCCGCAGGTCGGGGAGGCGTCGCAGCAGCGTCGCCAATGCCGCCCGGCCCTCCAGCCTGGCCAGCGGTGCACCCAGGCAGTAGTGGATGCCGTGCCCGTACCCGAGGTGCTGATTGTCACTCCGTGCGAGATCCAGCGTGTCCGCATCGCGGAAGCGCTCCGGGTCCCGGTCGGCGGCGGCGAGCACCACGAGAACGGGGTCCCCGGCCCCGATGCGCTGTCCGCCCAGCGTCACGGGTTCCGTGGCGTACCTCCAGGTGGCGAGCTCCACCGGACCGTCGTACCGCAGCAACTCCTCGATCCCCGTGGCCAGCAGCTCCGTCTCCCCCGCCTCGATCGAGCGCTGGAGCAGCTCGCGCTGTTCCGGGTTGCGGAGCAGCGCGTAGGTGCCGTTGCCGATGAGGTTGACCGTGGTCTCGAAGCCGGCGAACAGCAGGATGAAGGCCATCGCCGCGGCTTCGTTCTCGGTCAGGTGCTCGCCGTGGTCACTTGCCCGGATCAGTCCCGAGATCAGGTCGTCGCCGGGATTCTCCCGTTTGCGGTGGATGAGTTCGGCAAGGTAGCCGCGCATCTTCTTGACCGACCTGGCCACTCCGCCGCGCGGACCGCCGCCGTGCCTGATCATCATGCCCGCCCAGTCCCGGAAGTCGTCCTGGTCCTCCGGGGGCACCCCCAGCAGGTCACAGATCGCGTAGATGGGGAGCGGGAAGGCGAAGTCGTGGATGAGGTCCGCCTTCCCCTCCTCGATGAACGTGTCGATGAGGCGGTCCGTCAGCTCCTGCACGCGGGGCGCGAACTCCGCGACGCGGCGCGGGGTGAACGCCTTGGTGACGAGCCGGCGCAGGCGGGTGTGGTCCGGCGGGTCGATGTTCAGGAGGTGCGTCATCAGGTCCGCCTGGCGCTCCCCCGGGATGCCCGTCTTCCCCTTGGCGTTCGCCGGCCCGGCGTGGTGCGCCGGGTTCTTGGAGAGCCGGGTGTCGGCGAGGGCCTGCTTGGCATCCGCGTACCGGGTCACCAGCCAGGCCTCGACTCCGCTGGGCAGCGCGGTGCGGTGCACGGGGCTGTGCTCGCGGAGCCAGGCGTAGGCGGGGTACGGGTCGGTGGCGAACTCCCACGTGAAGAGTTCGGGTGCTTCGGACGCTGCGTCCTGCGTTGCTTCGGACGCTGCGTCCTGCGTCGCGTCGGGCGCTGCGTTCTGCGTCGCGTCGGGCGCGGGGGTGTCGGCGGGGCTGTCGTTCACTCCTCGACGTTATCCGGAGCGCCCCCGTGCCCCTCCACCGCCCGGATCGCGTCCCGGTAGGTACGGGCGGCGGCCCGCAGGGCTGCCTCCGGGTCCGTGCCGTCCTGTTCGGCGCGTACGGCGAGGGCGAGAAGCCGGTAGCCGACCGAGTCTCCCTCCGGAAGCGCGACATCGAGCCCGGCGGCACGGGCCCGGCTGCCCAGCTTGGCGGCCAGGGCCAGACCGGGCTGGCCCAGCGGCACCCCGTCGGTGACCGAATCGCGCTGCTTCTCGATCGCCTTGGTCCGCAGCCAGTGCGCGTGGACGTCCTCCGGGGTCTCCGCGGTCGCGTCGCCGAAGACATGCGGATGACGGTGGATCAGCTTCTCGACGATCGTCGCCGCGACATCGTCGATGGCGAAGGGCTCGTCCGGGTCCTCCTGCGCGATCCGGGCGTGGAAGACGACCTGGAGCAGAACGTCCCCGAGCTCCTCGCGCAGCTCCTCGCGGTCACCGTACTCGATGGCCTCGACCAGTTCGTACGCCTCCTCGATGGCGTACTTCGCGAGTCCCTTGTGCGTCTTCTGCGAGGTCCACGGGCATTCCCGCCTGATCCGGTCCATGACCTGGACCAGATCGAGGAGCCGGGCGCCCGGCAGGTCGTAGGAGCCGGGCAGCAGTTCCAGGTCCGGCATCTGCACCCGGCCCGAACCGCCGAGCCGGGCCAGGCCGTCGGTGAGCGGCTGATTGCCCTCGCCGCCCACGAGGACCACCACGGTCCGGCCGGCCGCGCAGGCGTCGACGAGTTCCTCGGCCGACGGTGCGACGTGCTCGACCATGATTCCGGCCTCGCGCAGATACGGCAGTTGCGGATGGTCCCGCTCGGCGCAGAGCACCCCGTCGGCGGCCTGCAGCGTCTGCCAGGCGGGCCAGGACAGCAGACCGGGCGCGACCCGGTGGCTGGCGGTGAGCAGGACGATACGGCCGGGGGCTTCAGCGTTCACCCTCCGAACCTACCCCGGCCGGGACCCTCCCGGTCCTGGCTCCCGGCCCCGCCCCCCGGTCAGGCGCCCGACTGGGGTTCCTGCGCCTGGAACTTGGTGACCTGGTTGATCCACGGAGCCTTGTAGGTGCTCAGCTGCACCTTCTTGTCGTCCCAGGTGCCGAAGCGCGGGTTGACGTCGACGTGCAGGGCCTTCGACGCCTTGGTGAGAGCCTCGCCGACGGCCTGCTGCCCGGCGGGCGTCTGCAGGTCGGCGCCGAGCGCCTGGGCCAGCTTCGGCAGCTGGACCTCCTTGCGCAGATCGTCCTCGATCTGGTCCGGGGCGACCCAGCGCTGCTCCAGCATCATGGTCTGCAGGCCCGTGTCACCACCGGACTGCGCGGCAGCCGCCTGGCGGATCTGCTGGATCTCCTTGCGGCTGACGGTCACCCCCGCGTCCTTCGCGGCCCGGTCCAGGACCATGCCGAACACGATCCCGTGCAGCTTGGCCCGGGTGAGCTGCCCGGACTTCTGCACCAGCTGTGCGGACCCCTTCGAGCCCTCCTGCGCAGTGCGCACCTCCGCCGCCTGCTCCTGGACCGTGGACATGTCGACCCGGTCCCCGCCGACCACGGCTGCGGCGCCTGGGTGCGCCTCGCTGCCACAGGCGGTCAGGAGGGGCGCCGCGACGAGCGTGGCTACGGATACGGCGAGCGCGGTGCGACGTCGGCGGTGCAAAGGAGCCTCCCGGGGAGAGTTTGTGCATCAGTGCACAAAGCCTTGCGGTGATCGATGTTAGGCAGTGGAAGAGGTTCGGGCCACTGATTCGACCAACGATTCGGGAGGAGTTGGGGATGCGGTGCGGCGGCGGACCTCGCGGGGCCCCGCCGGGGCGGGTCTCAGCCGCCGCGCACGTCCTGCTGATGGGTGAGCTGCCTGCGCAGTTCGACGGGGAGCGGATGGTGCGGACCGTACGTGCGCTCCGCGTCGTAGAGCAGCCCCTGCAGCTGCCGGCGCCCCGCCGCGTGGTCGCCGACCGCGAGCAGCAGGTGCCCGATGCGGTGCCGGATGTCGTAGGCCCGGGAACGGTCCGGGGGTGGCGCCCCGTAGGCGTTCTCGTAGTACGGGAGGACCGCGCGGTACTCGGTGAGGGCCGCGGCCGCCTCGCCCAGCTGCTCCAGGCACTGCGCCGCGTCGTAGCGGAACTGCAGGGTCTGGGCGTCGGCCGGGCCCGCCTCGGCGGTGCGGTCGTCGGCGAGACGGCGCAGTTCGGGCAGGGCGCGGCGGTACTGCCCGTCGTCCATCAGCGTGGCCGCGTACTGCTTGCGCAGGATCCGGACGACCGGGGAGTGCTCCCCGTGCTCGGCCGCGGCTGCCGGGAGGATGCCGCCCAGGATGTCCACGGCCTGGGTGATCCGGCCCTCGCCGATGAGCTGCTTCACCTCGTCGACCGCCTGTGCGACATCCCGGCGGGCGGGTGGCGCATGGGTCGTCGCCGTCTGCTGCGCGGGCAGGGGCACGGAGGCAGGCACGGGCACGGACGCAGGGGTGGCCGCCCGGTCCGGCCAGGGTGCGTGGGGCCGGAGGAAGGGCCGGGTCGGGTCGAGCGGGCCTGTCGGTGCGCCCCCGACGGGCAGCAGCGGGCGCAGCGACTCGTACACCTCCTGGGCGGAGGCAGGGCGGTGCTGCGGGTCCTTGGAGAGGAGCCTCAGTACGAGCGCCTCCAGCGCCTCGGGAACCTCGGGCCGGAGATGACGGACCGGGAGGGGCGGCTCGTAGAGATGGCGGTGCAGCACTCCGAGGGCGGTGGAACCCGCGAACGGCACATCGCCGCTGAGCAGTTCGTGGAGGAGCACCCCGAGTGCGTACAGATCGGTGTACGGGCCGACCGCGCCGCCCATCGCCTGCTCGGGGGCCATGTAGGCCGGGGAGCCGATCGGTGAGCCCGTGTGCGTCAGGCGGGTCGTGTCGGTGTCCAGGACGGAGGCGACACCGAGGTCGAGCACGACGACGGTGCCGTCGGGCCTGACCATCGCGTTGCGGGGCTTCAGGTCGCGGTGGACGATCGGCACCGCGTGCACCGCGGAGAGCACGGCGCAGAGCTGGGCGGCGATCGCGACGGCCCAGGGCCACGGGTACGGGGCGTGCTCGGCCAGGTGGTCGGCGAGGTCGGCGCCCTCCACGTACTGCATGACGAGGTAGAGGTCGTCGTCGTCGCCGCCCGCGTCGTGGACCGTGACCAGACCGGGGTGGTCGACCTGGGCGGTGACCCGGCACTCCCGGACGAACCGGCGGCGCAGTTCTTCGGCCGCACCGCTGCCGGAGGGGCCGGCGACCCGGTCGGGACGCAGGAGCTTGACCGCGACCCGGCGGTCCAGGCGTTGGTCGTACGCCGTCCAGACCTGGCCCATGCCGCCCTGGCCGAGGATGGTCGCCAGCTCGTACCGCCCGGCGATGACGCGCCCGTTCACCGGCTGCCGCCCTCCTTGCGGAGGTAGTCGCTCAACTCGTCGAGCTCGGCGCGCACCTGGTCCAGGCGCTGCGGCGAGGCGGGCGAGGGCCCGGCGGGCGGGGGCGTCGCGGGGGTGGGCGGAGGCGTTGCGGCAGGCGGCTGTGCCGGGGGCGTCGGGACGGGCGGGTAGCCGTAGGTGGGCCTGGGCGTCGTGGGTGCGACCGCCACGGTCTGCTGCGGCACGTAACCGCCGTACGGGAGCGGGGACGGCCCCGGGCGCGAACCGCCGTACGGTCCGAAGTGGCGTATATCGGCGTACAGGTAGTACGTGACCGTGCCTGCGAGGACGACGAACAGCCAGCCGATGCCGAGGAGCGCCTCCGAGTCCGTCATCTCGTCGGGGTCGTCGGGCAACGTCCCGAAGAACACGATGAGTCCCACGTTCAGCACGAACACGAGCGCGAGCAGATACCAGTCGAGCTTCCTGCGGGTGACGATCGCCAGCCTCAGCATCGCTGCCCAGGCGAGGAACCCACAGCTCAACATGGTGAGGGCCACGAAGACCACGCGCAGCGTGACGAGCGTCGCCTGGGACGGGCGGCGCCTCGGTTGCTGCTCCGGCGGATAGCCGTAGCCATGCATGTGCTGCTCCTGGAAGGGCGTGTGTCGGACGGGTGGTGTGAGCGTATACACCGACACGGACAACCGGTCCCGGGTTGTGCACAACCGTTGTGCTTCACATCACTTCGGCGCGACCGTGCCGTCCGTGAGCCCGTCGTACATACCCTGGACCAGTCGGCCGCCGAGCCGCCCGGCCGCGCGCAGCGCGTCCTCGAAGGCGGCGAGGGCGCGGAACTGCTCGCCGTACCTCTGCTGTTCGGCCAATGGCAGCCGCGGCAGCTGGAGACGACGGGCGTCGAGCCGCGTGGCGGTGGACGCGTAGCTGCTGGCCTGCCGGTTGTTGGCGGTGCCGCGCAGGAACCCGGCGAGGAACCAGGAGTCGAGCGCGGCCGGATCGGGGCGCAGCAGCTGGAGGTTGCGGCCGAGCGCGGCACCCGCGGTGGCTTCGTCGACGACCCGGGTGACCGAGCCGCCGCCCAGTACGGGCACGACGACGTCGCCCGGTTCGAGAAGGAGCGGCTCGTCCTCCGAGGGCACGGCCGGGGCGGTGGGTGAACCGCTGGGGGCCGTGCCGGCGAGCACGTCGTGCTCGGTGAGGACGGGTGCGGTGCCACTGCCCGAACCGCCGGTACGCAGTTGCAGGGCCCCTGCACGCGCCAGTTCACCGACTGTGGTGAGGGGCCGCCGGACCAGGTCGGAGGGGGCTGCGGGCGGCGGGGTGAGGCGGGCGGTGAGCTTCAGGGTGTCGTCCAGCCGTTCCCGTACGCGGATCAGCTCGGCCGCGCCGCCGCCGGAGGCCGGGGGCGGCAGGTGTCGGGCGGGGGCCAGGTCCACGTCGTCGTCGAGGAGCTCGATCACGGGGACGGCGCGGCTGACTCCGGGGCGGTCGACACGGCCCGTCCCGTCCGTGCCGTCGCTCCCTTCGGTCCCGCGGTCCTCGGTGAACGCGTTCCAGGCCCCGAGTGCCGCGCTCCGTACGGCCGTCCAGTCGATCCGGTCGCGGCCACCGGCTGTCGCCGATCCCGTGCCCGTTGCCGGTTCGGTGCTCTCGGCGGTGTCGACGAGCAGGAGTTCGGGCACGGGGCGGTGGGCGGCGCCCGGCTTGCGCAGCACCCACAGGTGGAGCGGGATCCCGTACGGGGGCGCGGCGCCGGCCGGCAGTGCGATGACGGCGCGCAGGGCGCCCCGGCGCAGCAGGTCGGCACGGATGCGGCGGCCCGAACGGCGGGAGGCGGCGGCCGGGGGCATCAGCAGTACGGCGGTCCCGCCTTCGCGGAGGCGGGCCAGGGCGTGCTGGACCCAGGCGAGTTCGGATTCGGTGCGGGCGGGAAAGCCGTACTCCCAGCGGGGATCGTAGGCCAGCTCGTCATGACCCCAGTTGCGCTCGTTGAACGGCGGGTGGCAGAGGACGGCGTCCACGCCCAGGCGGGGGAAGGCGTCGGCGCGCAGGGTGTCGCCGGTACGGACCGTGAGCGTGCCCCCGTCCGCCCCCGCGGGGCCGTCGGAGTGCAGCGCGAGCCGGAGCGCGGTGAGCGCCGCGAGCTCGGGGTCGGCCTCCTGCGCGTACAGCGCCGTGGGGCCGCTCACCGCGCGCAGGAGGGCTCCTGTTCCGGCGGCGGGGTCCAGGACGGCGCGGGCGGGCTGCGCTCCGCTCCGGCGGCCGGCGGACCTGTCCTGCTCGGCCAGTTCCGCCATCAGCTCGGCCAGATCGGGTGGTGTGAGGGTGTACTGGCGCGGATTGGCGTCGAGCTGCCTGCCGAAGAGGAACTCGAAGGCCTTCCGGACCCCCGTCGCGGCCGCCAGCTCCGCGGCGGCACGCAGGAGCGGGACCGAGGGCGCCAGATCGGAGGCGTCCGGGGTGTGGACGGCACGTTCGGCTCCGAAGTGCACCGTCAGTACGTCGTCCAGAGCGCCTGGCAGGACACGGGCCATCCGGGCGTCCGAGACGGCCGTGATCTCCAGCCAGGCGGTGGGCCTGTCCCGGACGAGCAACAGGGCGCAGCCTGCGTGGATCAGGGCGGTGACGGCGCCGGCCGGATGGCCGGACAGCTGCTGCCAGACCCGCTCGCGGAGCGGGACTTCGGCAAGTTTTCCCTGCTCGCGCAGCCACTGTTCGACCTCGGGCAGGGCAAAGGACGGACTGGTCTCGGTGCCGCCGACCGGCTTCGGGAAGTCCGCGTGGCGGCGACGCCAGTTGCTCACGGCCGCACGTCCCACCCCTGCGAGCCGTGCGATCCCGGCCGCGGTCACCTCAGTCGAGCTCTCCGGCACTGGCTGTCTCCCCGATAGATCCGTCCTGCCGGCGAGCATACCGACTGGTTACCGATCCACCGGTTCACACTGTGGACCAACCTGTTTCGCGTGAACTGTTGTTGACTCGGTTCACAGGCTCTGGTCTTATTGACCTGTCGCCACTCGATGTGGCGCACAGAACCGCTCACACATCCCCGCATGTCGCCGGAGGGCACAGCCATGTCCCAGTTCACGCAGCCGCCGCAGCCCCAGCAGCCGTACGCCCCCGCCCAGGAACCCGGTCTGCGTCCCGTGCGCAACGGCCTCGGCACCGCCGCCCTCGTCCTCGGCATCATCGGTGCCGTCTCCGGCCTGATCCCGTTCATGTTCTGGCTGGCGGGCATCCTCGGCGTCATCGCCCTGATCCTGGGCCTCGCGGGGCGGGGCCGTGCCAAGCGCGGCGAGGCGAACAACAAGGGCGTGACCACGTTCGGCGCCGTGCTCGGCCTGGTCGCACTGATCCTGTCGGTGGTCGGCGCGGTGCTCACCTTCAAGGCCGTGGACGACGTGGTGAACGACATCAACAAGTCCGTCGCGGACAGCTCGGCCTCGGCGAAGCCGGGCGGGGCGGACGACGCGAAGGGCGATGCAGAGGGCGGCGCGAAGGGCGACGCGGCTGACGCCCCGAAGTCCGATGACGAGCCCGCCGTCGGCGAGACCCTCGCGGGGCGTGACAGCGCCGTGTACGACGACGGTCTCGAGGTCACGGTCAGCGGCGCCGCCGCGTACACACCCGACGCGTACGCCGCGGGGCACACCAAGGGCAACCGGGCCTACAAGGTCTCCGTCGTCATCGAGAACAAGACGAAGGAGAAGTTCGACTCCGCACTCGTCAGCGTCGACGCGCGTGCCGGTGACGACGGCGTCAACGCCGAGCAGATCTTCGACGGGAAGGTCGGCGAGGGCTTCAGCGGCACGGTCCTGCCTGGCAAGAAGATCACCGTGCAGTTCGCCTTCGACGCCCCCGCGGACGCCAAGAACCTGAGCGTCGAGGTCAGCCCCGGCTTCGACTGGGACGCCAGCCAGTGGGAACTGACGCTCTGACCCACCCGGCCCGGCCGCACCGGCCGCCCGGCCACACCCCGCCACTCCGGGCCCGGCCACACCCCGCACTCCCGTTCCGGCCGCCACCGGCGCAGCAACTCCCGGTCCGGCCCTCCCGTACCCGCCCCTGACACCCCGGAGCCCCGTCCCGTGCGCTGCCTCTCAGCCCGCATCTCCGTAGCCGCTCTCTGCGTCACGGCGGCACTCGGCCTCACCGCCTGCGACGCCTTCACCGGCGACGCCGGGCCGCGGGCTCCGTTCGACGGTCTCACCGGCCCGGAGGTCACCAACAAGGCGGTCGCCGCCACCCGGGCCGCAGCGACCGTACGTCTGACCGTGACCACGGAGTCGGCGGACGGCCCGGTCCAGGCATTCGTCGCCTCAGGTGCCAGGGGCGCGTGCACGGGAACGTTCTCGCTGGGATCGGCGGGAACCCTGGAACTGATCCGTGCGGACGGCGCCGTCTACACGAAGTCGGACGCGGCGATGCTCCGCGCCGCGGCGGCGGACGGCCCGGCCCGCGACGCCGACGCCAACGTCGACCGGCTCGCCGGCCGCTGGGTGAAGGCACGCCCGGACGACCACCGCACGGCCCGGAGCCTGCGCTTCTGCGATCCGAAGGATCTCCTCGACCGGCTCGCCGCGACGAGTGCGACCACCCGCAAGGGCAGGCAGGCGACGATCGCCGGCACACCCTGCCTGACCCTGACCGGCGGTACGGGCCGGGAGAAGTGGACGGCGAGCGTCGCCACGGAGGGCACGCCCCACCTCCTGAAGATGCGCCTCACCGACGGCACGGAGAAGCCGCTCACCGTGGAGTTCTCCGAGTTCGACGCCCCGCTCACCGTGACGAGACCGGCAGCGGACTGACCGTCCGACGGCGCGGCCGGCCCCCGTCCACGGACACCTGCGGGGGGCCGTCCGCACCGTCATACCCGGTGCCGCACCCACACGTTCGGTTCGACGTACACCGCGTACCCGTGCTCGGTCGAACAGTGCACCGGCACCAACGCACCGGGCACCACCACCGGTCCCTCGGCGTCGAAGGGCAGCCCGGTCCAGTCCCGCCACTGCGCGAGCGAGCCGCTGACCGTCATGGACGTGGGCGCCACCGCCTCGATCACCCCGCCCGCCCGCACATGGACGCGCAGCCACGGGTCGCGGGGCAGCCCGTCCTCGTCCCTGGTCCGCCGGGCGTACTCCTCCATCGGCGCCGAGGGGTCGGTGTGCTTCGCGCTCGGCCGTACCGGGGCGACGAGCTCCCCGAAGCCCAGCCGCCCGGCGTTCTCCCGCATCGCGGCCACCATCCGGCCGGAGATCCCCCGCCCGAGGTGCCCCTCGGCGACCGTGATCTCGATCGCGCTCACCATGTCGGGGATGCGTCCGTGCCGCAGGTCGGAGAGCGCCCACAGCAGCACCTGGTCCCACCCGTTGACGGGCAGTCGGCCCCTCCCCGGCGCCTCCAGGACGAACGGCACGCTGTACGCCCGCGCGACGACGGCCCCGTGCGGGTCGGTGGCGACGAGCACGTACTCGGGGAACTCCACGGCGATCCGCGGGAAGTTCGCCCAGCCGACGAGGTCCTCGAGTACGAACTCGGGCCAGGTGTCCGGCATCTCGTCCATCGCCCGGGCCAGCTCGGGCCGTGCGGCGAGGGTGGTGATCATCAGGTCCATCCGGCCACGCTAGACACGCCGCCCCCACCCGCCAACCCATTTCCCGTGCCGCACCGGCTCGGCCCGGGGTCGGGTGCGGGTGCCCAGGTGATCGGCCGCGTCACACGGAGCCGGCGGCGATGAGCGCGAGCGTGGGCACGAGTGTCAGCAGGACACCGACCGGCCAGTACAGGAGGGGGTCGAGCCGCACCCTCCGCCGCACGGGGCCGTTGGCGAGCCACCACAGGAGCCCGAACACCACCACGACCGGCACGATGATCACCAGCCACAGCAGCATGCCGTCGTTCTCGGTCGGCTCACGCCGCGTGTAGCCCATCTCCGCGAGCGGGCCGTTCGACACGAAGTACCAGAGGAGCCACACCGGAACGATTCCGGGTATGCCGAGCAACAGGTTCACGCCCACGGCCGTCAGACGCCATGTCCACGTGCGCCCGGTATTCATCTCGGGGGCCCGAAGCCCGTCGCCGGTCAACGCCCGCTGCTCTCGGTGGGACTGCCGTCCGCCGGGAGCTTCTGGTCCGGGCAGGCCGCCAGCACCTTCGCCATCGCGTCCCGCTCGGCGCGCGTCACCCACAGCCCGTACTTCTTCTTGACCGAGACCTGTCCCGCCACGTACGTACAGCGGTATGCCTTGTTGGGAGGCAGCCAGGTGGCGGTGTCACCGTCCCCCTTGCGGCGATTGGTCGAGGAGTCCGCGGCGACGAGATTGAGCGGATCGTTCGCGAAAGCGCGCCGCTTGTCGTCGCTCCACTGCTGCGCACCCTTCTGCCAGGCGTCGGACAGGGCGACGAGATGGTCTATGTCGACCTTGCTGCGCCCTCGTTCGAACGTGATGCGCGTCCCCGTGTACGGGTCGGGGTCGAGCACCCCGCGCAGCACCTTGCACCCGTCGGCCGCACGGGAGACATCGCTCAGCTGGTCCGCGAGGATGTCGTCCCGGGTCCCGCAGCCGTTCTTGTCGGTGTCCAGCCAGGCGGAGCCGAACTCGTCCCGCTCGTAACCGGTTCTGGGGGCCCGCCCCTTCACGGTGAGGCCCTCGACGGCCTGCATCGCCGTTCCGCCCGCGGCGGGCGCGGTCTGCGCCGGAGGTTCGGAAGAGAGGCCGGGCTCGCACCCGACCAGGGCGAGCGAGCCCGTCAGGGTCACAGCCGCGAGCGGGAGCAGGCGGATCCGGTGGATTGCTGCACGATGAGATATCACAGCGGTCCACAGTAAGCGCCAGGCGTCGCCTCACACCTTCCCGATGCCCAACGTGTTCTCGGTCGGCAGCAGCCCCGAGCCGAGCACCTCCACCCACAGCGGCCCCAGCAGTTCCACGAGCCGCTCCCGCGCCTCGGGTTCGAGCACCACCCAGGGACCCGACGCCAGTTCGTCCGTGCGCCGTTCCACCTGTCCGCGCAGGGCACGCCCGGCCTCCGTGGCCGTCCCGTCCGCCTCCAGCAGGCCGCGCTCCGCCAGCCGTTGCCGGCCCGCCGCCCACTCCGCCCCGCTCCATCCCCGGCTCGTGAACACCTCCGGGCGGGCGGCGCCGACGGCCGCGAAGGAGACCAGCGCCTCGACCGGGTCGAGGCCGGCCTCGGCGAGCGCCACGAGGTGGCCGTCCCCCCGGTGCTCCCGCAGGACCGTCGCGGCCTGCCAGAGCACCAGGTGCGGCGCGTCCGGCCAGGGCAGGGCGGCGTTGGCCTCGGCCAGGGGGCGCCCCGCAACGTCCGCGGCCAGCGCCGCGCGCCGCGCCAGTTCGGCCGCCTCGGCGAACTCCGGGCCGTGCACCCGGTCGCCGAACAGGCTCCGGTACGCCCGGTCGACCGCCCTCGTACGGGCCGCGAGGACCGCCTCGGGGCCGGCCACGGACCAGCCGCCCGGGACGTACTTTCCGGTCATCGCGGGGCTGAAGCTGTAGAACGTGGCGGTCACCCGGTCCGCGTCCACCGCCCCCAACGGTGCCGCGCGCCAGGCGAAGTAGCCGGGCCAGCGCTCGTCGACCGCGTGACCGAGCCCGGCGGCCTCCTCGAAGGATTCCGGCGCGTAGTAGAGGACGGCGTGCAGGGGCTCCATCAGGTGCCACATCTGGCGTACGCGACCCAGTTCGTCGGACATGTCTCCGCCTTCCGCAGAACGGCTCATCTTGTCACTGACTAGATCCCAGCGTGCGCCTCGACGAAGAACTTGTCAATGGCTAGATACGGCGTACTGTGCTGACCATGACCAGTGAGCGCACCTACCACCACGGCGACCTGCGGCGCGCCGTCCTGGCCGCCGCCCTCGACGTCATCGCCGCCGAAGGCCCCGACGCCCTGAGCCTGCGCGATCTGGCCCGGCGGGCCGGCGTCTCGCACGCCGCGCCGGCCCATCACTTCAAGGACCGGACGGGCCTGCTCACCGCCATCGCCTCCGAGGGCTACACGCTGTTCGCCGACGCCCTCGCCGCCGCACCGGACCTACGGGAACGGGGCGTGGCCTACGTACGGTTCGCGAGCGGACACCCCGCGCACTTCCAGGTGATGTTCCGCCCCGAACTGCACCACGCCGACGACCCGGAGCTGCTCGCCGCGAAGGCCCGCGCCACCGAAGCGCTCCGCGCCGGGATCAGCGGCCTTCCCGAATCCGAGCGCGGCGGCGACGACCGGCTCGCGGGCATCGCCGCGTGGTCACTCGCCCACGGCTTCGCCACCCTGCTGCTCAGCGGCAACCTGGAAGGACCGGTGGACGGCCGGAACCCCGAGGAGGTGTTCCGGACGCTCACCGCCCTGCTCTTCAACCCGGAGACCCCGGACAGGACTTCGGCCACGGCTACGACTGCCGCTACGACCCCAGAATCGTCGTGAGGAACTCCCCGGTCCACGACAGGAGTTCGCGCCCCACCACCGGCTTGCCGCCGATCCGGCCCGCCGTCGGGCGCGGCACCAGGATCTGGTGCGCGGCCGGCTTGATGACCGTCTTCGGGTGCAGCCGCTTCAGCCGCAGCTCCTGGGACTCGCGCAGCTCCACCGGGGCGAAGCGGATGTTCGCGCCCTGCAGCACGATCTCGCCCACCCCGCAGGCCCGGGCAAGCATGCGCAGGCCCGCAACCAGCAGGAGGTTCTCCACCGGCTCGGGAAGCTTCCCGTAGCGGTCGGTGAGCTCCTCACGGACCGCCCTGATGTCGTCCTCGCTGTTCGCGGAGGCGATGGACCGGTACGCCTGGAGGCGCAGCCGCTCCCCCGGGGCGTAGTCGTGCGGGACGTGCGCGTCGACGGGGAGCTCGATCTTGACCTCCAGCGGCGGCTCCTCCTCCACCCCGCCGTCCACGGCCGCCCGGTAGTCGGCCACCGCCTCGCCGACCATCCGGATGTACAGGTCGAACCCGACCCCGGCGATATGGCCGGACTGCTCACCGCCCAGCATGTTTCCGGCGCCACGGATCTCGAGGTCCTTCATGGCCACGTACATGCCCGCACCCATCTCGGTGTGCTGGGCGATGGTCGCCAGCCGCTCGTGGGCGGTCTCGGTGAGGGGCTTCTCCGGCGGGTACAGGAAGTAGGAGTAGCCCCGGTCCCGGCCCCGGCCGACCCGCCCGCGCAACTGGTGCAGCTGGGAGAGGCCGAAGTTGTCGCCGCGCTCCACGATCAGCGTGTTGGCGTTGGAGATGTCGATGCCGGACTCGACGATCGTCGTGGAGACGAGCACGTCGAACTTCTTCTCCCAGAAGTCGACGACGACCTGCTCCAGCGCGCTCTCGCCCATCTGGCCGTGCGCCGTGGCGATCCGGGCCTCCGGCACGATCTCGCGCAGCCTGGCCGCCGCACGGTCGATGGACTCGACCCGGTTGTGGATGTAGAAGACCTGTCCCTCACGCAGCAGTTCACGCCGTACGGCCGCGCCGATCTGCTTCTCCTCGTACGGTCCGACGAAGGTGAGGACGGGATGCCGCTCCTCCGGAGGCGTCGTGATCGTCGACATCTCACGGATGCCCGTGACGGCCATTTCGAGCGTACGGGGGATGGGCGTCGCCGACATGGTGAGGACGTCGACGTTGGCGCGGAGCTTCTTCAGCTGCTCCTTGTGCTCGACGCCGAAGCGCTGCTCCTCGTCGACGATGACCAGGCCCAGGTCCTTGAACTTCGTCTCCGACGAGAACAGCCGGTGCGTGCCGATGACCAGGTCCACGGAACCCTCGCGCAGCCCCTCCAGCGTCGCCTTCGACTCGGTGTCCGACTGGAAACGGCTGAGCGCGCGCACGTTGACGGGGAACTGGGCGTACCGCTCGGTGAACGTACCGAAGTGCTGCTGGACCAGCAGCGTCGTCGGGACGAGGACGGCGACCTGCTTGCCGTCCTGGACCGCCTTGAACGCCGCGCGGACCGCGATCTCCGTCTTGCCGTAGCCGACGTCGCCGCAGATCAGCCGGTCCATGGGGACGGACTTCTCCATGTCCTCCTTGACCTCGGCGATCGTGGACAGCTGGTCGGGCGTCTCCGCGTACGGGAACGCGTCCTCCAGTTCGCGCTGCCAGGGGGTGTCCGGGCCGAAGGCGTGCCCCGGGGCCGCCATCCGCGCGGAGTACAGCTTGATCAGGTCGGCGGCGATCTCCTTGACCGCCTTCTTGGCCCGCTGCTTGGTCTTGGTCCAGTCGGCGCCGCCGAGCCGGTGGAGGGTGGGCGCCTCGCCACCGACGTACTTCGTGACCTGCTCCAGCTGGTCGGTGGGGATGTAGAGGCGGTCGCCGGGCTGTCCGCGCTTGGCGGGTGCGTACTCGACGAGGAGGTACTCGCGGGTCGCGCCCTGCACGGTGCGCTGCACCATCTCGATGTAGCGGCCCACGCCGTGCTGCTCGTGGACGATGTAGTCGCCCGCCTGCAGGGTCAGCGGGTCGACGGACTTGCGGCGCCTGGCCGGCATCCGGCCCAGGTCCTTGGTGGCCGTTCGCTGCCCGGTCAGATCCGTCTCCGTCAGCACGGCCAGCTTCAGGCCCGCATCGATGAAGCCGTGGTCGACGGCCCCGCAGGAGACATGGACGAGCGACGGCGTGATCTCGCTGAGATCCTGGTCGAGACGGGCCGCGATGCCCTCGCCGCCGAGCACCTCGACGGTGCGCGAGGCGGGCCCCTGCCCCTCGGTGACGTACACCGTGCGCCAGCCGTCGGAGAGCCAGCCCTTGGTGTCGGCGAGCGCACGGGCGGTGTCGCCCCGGTACGCCTCCGGGGCGCGCATCCCGAGCTTCAGGGTGTCCTCGTCCAGCTCGTCGTCCGCCGCGAACGGGGAGACCGACCACCACATCATGCCCAGCTCACGGGCGTGGTCACGGACATCGGCGATGCCCCGCAGCGAGGCCGCGCCGACATCGATCGGGGCCTCGCCGCCACCCGCCGTGGCCGCCCAGGACGCCTGGAGGAACTCCTGGCTGGTGGCGACCAGGTCGGTCGCCCGGGTCCGCACCCGCTCCGGGTCGCAGACCACTGCCATCGAACCCTTGGGCAGGACGTCCAGAAGCAGTTCCATCTCGTCGACGAGCACCGGAGCGAGGGATTCCATGCCCTCGACGGCGATCCCCTCCGCGATCTTGCCCAGCAGCTCCCCCAGCTCGGGATGGGCCTCCGCCAGGATCGCGGCCCTGTTCCGTACGTCCTCGGTGAGCAGCAGCTCGCGGCAGGGCGGCGCCCACAGCCCGTGCTCGGCGACCTCGAGCGACCGCTGGTCGGCGATCTTGAAGTAGCGGATCTCCTCGACGTCGTCGCCCCAGAACTCCACCCGAAGGGGGTGCTCCTCGGTCGGCGGGAAGACGTCCAGGATGCCGCCACGTACGGCGAATTCGCCGCGCTTCTCGACCAGTTCGACGCGGGAGTACGCAGCCGCGGCGAGCGCGTCCACGACCTCGCCCAGATCGGCGGTCTGCCCGCCGGCCAGTGCCACGGGCTCCAGGTCACCGAGCCCCTTGACCTGCGGCTGGAGCACCGAGCGGATCGGCGCGACGACGACACCCACCGGGCCGGTCTCCGGGTCGTCCTGCCGCGGGTGGGCCAGCCGCCGCAGCACGGCGAGGCGACGGCCCACGGTGTCCGAGCGGGGCGAGAGCCGTTCGTGGGGCAGCGTCTCCCAGGACGGGAACTCCGCGACGGTGTCCGGGGGCAGCAGGGTGCGCAGCGCAGCCGCCAGGTCCTCCGCCTCGCGTCCCGTCGCCGTGACGGCGAGCACCGTCCGCCCCGCCTCGCGGGCCAGCGCGGCCACCGCGAAGGGGCGCGCGGCGGGCGGGCCCACCAGGTCGACATGGGTCCGGTGGCCGTCGGTGGCGGCCTTCACCGCTTCGGAGAGCGCCGGATCGGTGACGACGACATCCAGCAGACCGTGCAGGCTCATGAAGGCATTCCGTCCGGTGGGGCGAGGAGTGAGCAACGCGAAGGGCCCGACACGTAGGACGGGCCGGGGCTTCCAGCGTACGACTCCGGTGTGACAGCCGCTCCCGCAACAGAGGGTCCGGGCCGCCGTCACGGAGAACGGATCCGGCCCGGGGCGTTTGGAGGAACGCCCCGGGCCGGATCACTCATTCTACGACGGGCATGCTCACCCGTCGGTGGCGATCGCGTTGAGAACGTTCATCCGGCCGGCCCGGAAAGCGGGGACCAGCGCGGCGAACAGTCCGACGAAGGCCGAGGCGACGAACACCGTGAGGATCGTCGGCCACGGGATCTCCAGGACGTTGAGACCCTCCAGAGCCAGCAGCTTCTGGGCCGAGGTGCCCCAGCCCATGCCCAGGCCGAGCCCGAGCAGGGCACCGAACAGGGCGATGACCACGGACTCCAGCCGGATCATGCGGCGCAGCTGGCGGCGGGAGAGGCCGATCGCCCGCATCAGGCCGATCTCACGGGTCCGCTCGACGACGGAGAGTGCCAGGGTGTTCACCACACCGAGCACCGCGACGATGATCGCCAGGGCGAGCAAGCCGTACACGATGTTCAGCAGCTGGCCGATCTGGTCCTTCAGGTCCTGCTTGAAGTCGGCCTGGTTCTGCACCTTGTACTGCGGGTACTCGGCGAGCGCACTCTTGAGGGCCGTGTACGCCTCCTTCTCCTTGCCGTCCTGCGCCGTGGCGAACATGATCATGTTCTCGGGCATCCGGTCGGCGGGGACGTACTGCTCGACGGTCGTGATGTTGGTGTACATCGCGCCCTTGTCCACGTTCGTCTCGTCCGAGGTGATCGCGGCGACCTTCAGCTTCGCCGTCTCGCCGGTCTTGAACGCGACCGTGATCTCGTCCCCGACCTCGATCCCGTGCCGGACGGCGTAGTCGTCGCCGACCGACATGGCGTTCTTGCCGTACGCGTCGCCGAGGTCACCGGCGACCGTCGTGCGCCGCAGGTCCTCCTGGTACGTCGGGTCGGCGGCGACGACTCCCTCGTCCTCCGTCTTTCCGTCGGGGGAGGTGAGCTTCGCACTGACATACCTGTAGTCGGTGACGTGCTCGATGCCGGGCACCTTCTTGATGGCCTCCGCCGCCTGCGGCACGACCAGCTGGCCGGTGCTCGACTGGACGATGAAGTCCGTGCCGACCGACTTGTCCAGTTCCTCGGTGGCCGAGGCGACCATGGAGGACCCCACCACCGAGAGGCAGGCCACCAGGGCCAGCCCGATCATCAGTGCCGCACCGGTCGCCCCCGTACGCCGCGGGTTGCGCAGCGCGTTGCGCTCCGCCAGCCGGCCGACGGGGCCGAAGAGCCGCAGTACGACGACGCTCAGGGCCCGCACCACCACACCGGCCAGCAGCGGGCCGATCACGATGAAGCCGATGAGGGTGAGGACCACGCCCAGGCCGAGGAAGAGCGAGCCCTCGCTCGCCTTGTCCGCCTGCGTCGTCGCCCACAGGGCCGCCGCACCCGCACCGGTGAGGACCAGGCCGATTCCGGCCCGGATCCAGCCGGACTTCGCGTCCGTCGGGGTACCTGCGTCACGCAGGGCCGCCATCGGGGAGACCTTGCCGGCCCGGCGGGCCGGGATGTAGGCGGCGAGGACGGTCACGATGACACCGAGCGCGAGGCCGATGACCGGAGTCGTCCAGGCGATGGTGAGGTCCTTGGTGGACAGCTCCATGCCCATGGCGCCCATGAGCTTCATCAGCCCGACGGCCAGACCGACCCCTGCGCCCACGCCGAGGACCGAGCCGACGATACCGAGGAGTACCGCTTCGACCAGCACGGACCGGTTGACCTGCTTGCGGCTCGAACCGATGGCCCGCATCAGGCCGATCTCGCGGGTGCGCTGGGCGACCAGCATCGAGAAGGTGTTGACGATCAGGAAGATGCCGACGAGGAAGGCGATCCCGGCGAAGCCGAGCATCGCGTACTTCATGACGTCCAGGAAGGAGCCCATGGAGTCCTTGTTGGCCGCGGCGGCCTCGTCCTGGGTCTGCAGCTTGTACGTGCCCGCACCCAGGGCGGAGGCGACGTTCTTCTTCAGCTGCTTGTCGTCGACGCCGGGTTCGGCCTCGACGGAGATGTGGGTGAAGACACCGGGCCTGCCGAGGAGCTTCTGCTGGGCGGTGGCCGTGTCGAAGTAGACGACGGCAGCACCCGGGTTGGTCACGGTGAAGGCGGTGATGCCGCTGATCCGCGCCTCGATGTCACCGGTGACGGCGACGGTCCGCAGCTCGTCACCGATCTTCAGGTGGTGCTTCTCGGCGGTGTCGGCGTCGACCATGACCTCGGTCGGGCCGCGCGGTGCGTGACCGGAGGTGATCTCCATGGAACGCAGGTCGTTGCGCGTCCAGTTGCCGGCGATCGTCGGGGCGCCGGTCTCGGAGCCCATGTTCTTGTTGTGGCTGTCGACGACCGTGACGGACATGCTCATGACTCCGCCCTCGGCCCCCTTCACCCCGTCGGCCTTCTCGACCTGTGCGAGGACGGAGGCGGGCAGCGCTTCGGGCCGGCCGTTCTCCGGCAGCTCGTCGGCGCCCTCGGCGGTCTTCGGGCTGACGGTGACATCCGCCGACGACGCCGCGAACAGCTTGTCGAAGGTGGTGTTCATGGTGTCGGTGAAGACGAGCGTGCCGCACACGAACGCCACCGACAGCAGGACCGCGACGGCGGAGAGCGCCATCCGCCCCTTGTGCGCGAAGAAGTTGCGCATCGAGGTCTTCCAGACGGTCATGAGGTCCGCCCGCGCGCGTCGAAGTCCTTCATCCGGTCCAGGACCTGATCGGCCGTCGGGTTCTGCATCTCGTCGACGATGGAACCGTCCGCGAGGTACAGCACCCGGTCCGCGTAGGACGCGGCCACCGGGTCGTGGGTGACCATGACGATGGTCTGGCCCAGCTCGTCCACCGACCTGCGCAGGAAGGACAGCACCTCGGCACCGGCCCGCGAGTCCAGGTTCCCGGTGGGCTCGTCACCGAAGATGATGTCGGGCCGGGCGGCCAGGGCGCGGGCCACGGCCACGCGCTGCTGCTGACCGCCGGAGAGCTGTGTCGGCCGGTGCTTCAGCCGGTCGGCGAGACCGACGGTCTCGACGACCTGCTGCAGCCATGCCGCGTCGGGCTTGCGGCCCGCGATGTCCATCGGCAGCGTGATGTTCTCGATCGCGTTGAGCGTGGGAAGCAGGTTGAACGCCTGGAAGATGAAGCCGATCCGGTCCCGGCGCAGCTGGGTGAGCTTCTTGTCCTTGAGCTTGGTGATCTCGATGTCGGCGAGGTGGATCTCGCCGGAGGTCACGGTGTCCAGACCGGCCAGGCAGTGCATCAGGGTCGACTTGCCGGAGCCGGACGGACCCATGATCGCCGTGAACTGCCCGCGTGCGATGTCCACGTCGACGTGGTCGAGGGCGACGACCCGGGTCTCCCCCGCGCCGTACGCCTTGACGACCTGCCGCGCTCGCGCAGCGACGGCCGTACGCCCTCCAGTGCCCCCGTGCCTGGGAATGGTTACAGCCGTTGTCACGGTTTTTCTCCTATGTCCGTCAATGCCTGGACGTCTCTGTGTACGTTCCGAGTCTCGTGTGCGGAGGGGGTCCGGCGCGCTGGTGCCCAGCGCAGTCTTCAGGTGGGGTTTTCCCCACCCCGCCCTCTGCGGTCAGCCGCAACCGCGGTGTAAGAACACGGTAAGGAACGGGACCTCGCCGGCACGTCCTCCGCCGGGAGGAACCGTCCCTGGGCAGAAGTACGGAGCTCCCCCTAGGGGTCTGCGACCTCGGAGGGATACCTGGGTAGGGGATCTCATCCCTCGGCCGCCCCCTGCCGCCCGGCCCCCGACGGTGGGACAGTGGCCCGGGAAACTAGATGCATAGGGAAGGAAACCCTGTGGGCGGCACGGACAGCGCGGCCGGCACGGCCGGCCTGGGCGGCGGGGGCGGCACCGACGGCACAGGAGGAGCGGGCAGCACGGGCGGCACCGGCGTCGGCCCGTCCGCGGCAACCGGCCCCGGGGCGGCAGCCGGAGGGCCGACCACCCGCAGCCGCCGTCCCGTGGTCGCCGCACTCATGCTCGGGATGGGCCTGTCCGCCATCGACGGCACCATCGTCGCGACCGCCGTCCCGCAGATCGTCGGCGATCTCGGCGGCTTCGCCGTCTTCTCCTGGCTCTTCTCCGGCTACCTCCTCGCAGTGACCGTCACGCTGCCGGTGTACGGAAAGCTCTCCGACACCTTCGGCCGGAAGCCCGTCCTGGTCGCCGGCATCATCCTCTTCCTGGCCGGCTCCCTGCTCTGCGCCGCAGCCTGGAACATGGCCGCCCTGATCGCCTTCCGCGTCGTCCAGGGCCTCGGAGGCGGTGCGCTCCAGGGCACCGTCCAGACCATCGCCGCCGACCTCTACCCGCTCAGGGAGCGCCCGAAGATCCAGGCCAAGCTGTCGACCGTCTGGGCCGCATCGGCCGTCGCCGGCCCGGCGGTCGGCGGGCTGCTGGCCGCGTACGCCGACTGGCGCTGGATCTTCCTGATCAACCTGCCGGTCGGCGCCGTCGCCCTCTGGCTGGTGGTCCGCCACCTCCACGAACCCGCCCGGCCGCGCCCCGCCACCCGGCCCCGCATCGACTGGGCGGGCGCCCTCGCCGTCTTCGCCACCGGCGCGCTCCTGCTGACCGCACTCGTACAGGGCGGGGTCGCCTGGCCCTGGCTCTCCGCCCCCTCGCTCGGTCTGCTGGGTGCGAGCGCCGCGCTGGCCGCCCTGACCGTCGTCATCGAGCGGCGCGCCGACGAACCCGTCATTCCCGGCTGGGTCTGGCGGCGCCGCACCATCGCCTCGGTCAACCTGGCCCTCGGCGCGATGGGGCTGCTGATGGTCGCGCCGACCGTCTTCCTTCCGACGTACGCCCAGTCGGTCCTCGGCCTCGGTCCGATCGCCGCCGGTTTCGTCCTCTCCGTCATGACGCTGAGCTGGCCCGTGTCCGCGGCGCTCGCCGACCGGATCTACAACCGGATCGGCTTCCGGCGCACCGCCATCACGGGTATGACCGGTGCCATGCTGGTCCTGATCGCCTTCCCTCTGCTGCCCTTCCCCGGGGCCGCCTGGCAACCCGCCCTGCTCATGCTGCTGCTCGGCGCGGCGCTCGGCCTCTTCCAGCTCCCGCTGATCGTCGGGGTCCAGTCCACGGTCGGCTGGTCCGAGCGGGGTACGACGACGGCGTCCGTGCTGTTCTGCCGCCAGGTCGGACAGAGCCTGGGGGCCGCTCTCTTCGGGGCGGTGGCCAACGCGGCACTCGCCTCCCGGCTGGCGGACGCCCCCGTCACAGGCCTCCCCGGCGACCTCGACGCCATCTCTCACGCCCTGGAGAATCCGGGCGCGCTGACCGGCGCGGCGACCGACTACCTGCGCCGCGCCGTCGACACCGCGACCGACCACGTCTTCGTCGGCGCGGCCGTGGCGGCCGGACTGGCACTGCTGGTCGTGGTGTTCCTCGCCCCGCGCCGCTTCCCGGTACTGGCCGAGCACGAGGACACCGCCGCCCCGGCCCCGAAGGGCTGAGCCTCGGGAAACACCCAGGCCCAGCGGACCGCACAGGCCCACCGGGCCGCCCGGCCGGGGGGCCGGGCGCGGCTACTCCGGCAGACGGGCCCAGAAGTGGTCGACGATCTCCTCGACGTAGCGTCGCCCGTCCTCACCGGAGGCCGTACTGCCACCGGCCCGGCTGAGCGTGGCCGCCATGAGGGCCTGGTACTCGTGGTACATGGCGTCCAGCGGCTCGTGCAGTTCCTTGCGGTCCGCGACGATGAGCTTGGCGATGGCGCGAACGTGCGCCTGCCACCGGGTGGTGACGGCTTCGGTGAGCAGCCGGGCGAGTTCGTCCTCGAGCCCGGTGATGGTGACGAAGTCGCGCGGAGGGAGGTTGAGCAGACTGCCGAGTTTCGCGGACTGCCGCTTGTCCCCGGTCCACTGGCCCGTCTCCTCCATACGGGCGTAGGCGCCCAGAGGCAGGCCCGTGGCGCGGGCGACGTCCTCGGGCGCGACCCCACGGGCGATGCGATGCTCCCGCAACGTGCGCGGACGCCCCATGAGTTCGCGGGGATGACACCACAACGCGCCGGCCAGCGCGGCGAGTTCACTCGCTTCGGGCAGTGCGGTGCCGCGCTCCCAGGCCTCGATGTGACCGGGGGTGACGTGAGCCATCCCGAAGGAGGCCCGCATGCCGTAGGCGACGTGGCCGTGGGCCATCCCGAGCTTTTCACGCAGAGCTCGGGCAGCACGCGCGTTGAAAGGGGGTGGAGGATGCACGCACAGAACGTAGCGGGGAGGTCACCGAAAAATCCATGGCCGCTGTCGCCTGAATCATGGTTTGACGCAATAGATCACCGGCGATTCCGTAGGAACAGACGGATCATTTTTGGCCAACAACTAAGGCCTGGCGCAAGGCACTTGTCGGCCCGGCCCTGGCACGTAAGATCCGCACGCAAGGCGCCGCACACGTGTTCTCACAACTGCCTGTCACCCGTGCCCGGCAGCGGCGGCTCGCCTTTCCCCCCGTCCGTTGCAGGCCCAGGAGACACCGTCATGCACCCCAGCAAGACCAGCCCGGTCGACAGAGATACGGCCGATATACCGCCGACCAGATCAGGCGGCACTCTCGACCGGTTCTTCCGCATCAGCGAACGCGGATCGACCTACGGCCGGGAAGTACGCGGTGGCTTCGCCACCTTCTTCACCATGGCGTACATCCTCGTGCTCAACCCGATCATCCTCGGCGGTGCGAAGGACAAGTTCGGCGAGCAACTGGACACCGTTCAGCTGGTCACCGCCACCGCCCTCGTGGCCGCGGTGATGACCCTGATCATGGGTGTGGGCGGCAACCTGCCCCTCGCCCTGGCCGCGGGCCTCGGCCTCAACGCCGTCGTCGCCTACCAGGTCGTCCCCCTGATGTCCTGGGACGACGCGATGGGCCTCGTCGTTCTCGAGGGCCTGCTGATCTGCGCACTGGTGGCGACCGGCCTGCGCGAAGCGATCATGTACGCCATTCCACAGGCCCTCAAGCAAGCCATCAGCGTGGGCATCGGCCTGTTCATCGCCTTCATCGGCTTCGTCGACGCCGGGTTCGTCACCCGCATCCCGGACGCCGCGAACACCACCGTTCCCGTCCAGCTCGGCACCGGCACCCTCGCCGGCTGGCCCATGCTCGTCTTCTGCCTCGGCGTGATCGTGACGGTCGTCCTCCTCGCCCGCAAGGTCAAGGGCGCCATCCTCATCAGCATCGTCCTGATGACCGTCCTCTCCATCGTCGTCAACGCGTTCGCCGACATCAAGTCCTGGGGTCTGACCGCCCCCTCCCTGCCCGACAAGCCCGTCGCCGCACCCGACTTCGGGCTGCTCGGCCAGTTCGACCTGCTCGGCTCGTTCGGGCAGATCAGCGTCCTGACGGTGGTCCTGCTCATCTTCACCCTCATCCTGTCGGACTTCTTCGACACGATGGGCACCGTCGTCGGCGTCACCGCCGAAGCCGGGCTCCTGGACGAACGGGGCCAGGTCCCCGGCCTGGGCCGGGTCCTGCTCATCGACGGGGCGGCCGCGGTCGCCGGTGGCGCCACCTCCTCCTCGTCCGCCACCACCTACATCGAGTCCGCCGCGGGTGTCGGCGAAGGCGCCCGCACCGGTTTCGCCAACCTCGTCACCGGCGGCCTGTTCGCCCTGGCCCTCTTCTTCACCCCCATCCTGACCATCGTGCCGATGCAGGCCGCGTCCCCCGCACTCGTCGCGGTCGGATTCCTGATGATGACCCAGGTCAAGCACATCGACTGGGACCGCTACGAGCTCGCCGTCCCGGCGTTCCTCACCATCGTCGTCATGCCGTTCACCTACTCCATCACCAACGGCATCGGCGCCGGCTTCGTCGCCTACGTCATCATCAAGGCGTGCATGGGCAAGGCCCGCGAGGTCCACTGGCTGCTCTGGGGCACCGCGGTGCTCTTCCTCGTCTACTTCGCCATCGACCCGCTGGAACAGATCCTCGGGATCAAGTAGCACCGAGAACCACAGGCGAAGCGGTCCCCCGGGTGCGAACCGCACCCGGGGGACCGCTTCCGGTGGACCGCATCCGAGGACCGCGTCCGCGGGCATCTCCGACGCAGGTGAGCGAGGCTCCCCTTCACTCCGAACAGAAGCAGCCCGCCCCGGCGCCCCGGCACCGGCCGGGACGGACCGGCCGGCGGACGATCCGGGCAGGCGTCAAAGACCTCGACCCGCCTGGTGCCGGGCCCCCACGTCGTGGATCACGCGTAAGAGGAAGTTCCGGCAGAGGTGGACCCTGCTGTGACGCGCGGAGTCGCCGCCGGTTCCGCGACCACCGGGGCGACGGTGCAGGAACCCTCCGACACCGACCGACAACCCTCGCCGGCCGAAGCGCCTCGGGGCCACCCAAGGGGCGAGCCGTGCGCCGGGCGAGCGCGCGAACGCCACCCAGGGTCTCAAGGACTAGACAACTGGAAGGTTACCGAAGGTAGTTCGGCCGTAACCCTCCCCAGCGGCGATACCCGCGAGTAACGTTCGCGCTCCTACAGCGCACCCGCGCTCCTGCCTTGCAGTCCGTCCACGGACCCGAGCCATGCAAGGAGCAGCACCCGATGTCGTACGACCACCCGCACCAACCCCCCTACCCACCGCGGCGGCAACCCCCGCTCCCGCCGCAACCCGCCTTCCCCCCTCCCCGCATGCGCCCTCCCCGGCCACCGCGACAGCGCCCGCAGCCACCCCCGTACCCGGGCGAGTACCTCCTGCCCTGGCAGAGTTCGTCACCGCAGCCACCCCCGCGCTGGCCCGCCCCCGCCACCGTCCCCGTCCCCGCGCCCGGCCACCACGGCGACCTGCGGCGGCTGCGCACGGCCTACCGGGTGCTGCGACGCGTCGCGACACTGACCGCGCTCGGCTACTTCACCCTGTTCCTCCTGCTGTCCGGATACGCACCCGGCCTGATGACCGACCCCGTGGGCGACGGCGGCCTCACGACGGGCCTCCTCCTCGGCCTGTGCCAGCTCCCCGTCACCCTCGTGGCCATCGCCGTCTACGAGTGGACCGCCCGGCGCACCGTCGACCCGCTCTGCGCCGGACTGCGCAACCGGGGCGCCCGCCACGACAGGGACGACGGACCGACCGAACGCCGCCGGAGCGGAGCACGCCCATGAACGGATTCGACGAGTCCGCCCAGACCATGTCCCTCACGGCGTTCATCGCCGTCGCCAGCATCACCCTGCTGCTCTGCGTCATGACCGGCCCGGACCGCGACGACCTCGACGAGTTCTACACCGGCTACCGCTCGCTCTCCCCGCTGCGCAACGGCCTCGCCATCGCCGGGGACTACTTCTCCGCCGCCACCGTCCTCGGCACCACCGGCGTCATCGCCCTCACCGGCCACGACGGCCTCGTCCTCGCCCTCAGCACCATGCTCTCGCTCGTCCTGCTGATGTTCCTGCTCGCCGAACCCCTGCGCAACGCGGGCCGGTTCACCATGGGCGACATGCTCACCCGCCGGGCCCCCGGCCGGGCCGCACGCATCGCCTCCTGCACGGTCACCCTCGCCGCCCTGCTGCCGCTGATGGTCGTCCAGCTCGCCGGCAGCGGCAACCTGCTCTCCTTCATCCTCGGCTTCGACAGCTCCGGATTCCGCACCGGCTCCATCATCACCCTGGGCGTCGTGATGATCGGCTACGCGGCGATCGGCGGGATGAAGGGCACCGCACTCATCCAGATCATCAAGACCGTGGTGCTCCTCGGCGCGGGACTCCTCGTCTCCGTACTCGTCATGAACCGCTTCGACTGGGACGCCGGCGCCCTCCTGGCCGCCGCCGAACGCGGCAGCGGCGCGGGCGCCGCCTACCTGCACTCCGGACTGCAGTTCGGCGGCAATGACCTCGACATGATCAGCTCCGAACTGACCGTCGTCCTCGGCGGCGCCTGCCTCCCCCACATCACCATGCGGATGACGAGCGTCCGCAGCGCACAAGCCGTCCGCCGCTCCCTGTCCTGGGCGGTCTGCGTCGTCGTCGGGCTCTGCCTGCTGCTCGCCGTCATCGGCTTCGGCGCCGCGGCACTCGTCGGGCACGACCTCATCACCGCAGCCGGAGCCCAGGGCAACAGCGCGATCCTCCAGGTCGCCGGAGCCGTCGCCGGCGGCGGCGCGATCGGGGCACTCGTCGTCACCACCATGACCACGGCGATCTTCCTGACCCTGCTCGCCTCCGTCGCCGGAATGATCCTGGCCTGCGCCAACTCCCTCGCCCACGACCTGTTCGCCCACGGACTGCACGGCATGCGCGACCGGGGCAAGGAACCCGTCGCGGGCCGGACCGAGATGGCCACCGCGCAGGCGGCCGCGGTCGGAGTCGGAGCACTCGCCGTCGTCCTGGCCGTACTCGCCCGGCACTGGAACGTCCAGGCACTCGTCACGCTCTCGTTCTGCATCGGCGCATCGGCGATCGCCCCCGCACTCGTCTACAGCATGTTCTGGCGGCGCTTCACCCGCACCGGACTGCTCTGCACGCTCCTGGGCGGCACCGCGTGCGTCCTCGTCCTCATCACCGGCACCAACCTCGTCTCCGGCTCACCCGGTTCCGTGTTCCCCGGACGCGACATCAACTGGTATCCGTTCACCACGACCGGGCTCGTCTCCATCCCGTTCGGATTCCTCGCGGGTTGGCTGGGAACCGTGCTCGGCCGGGGCACGGACAACGAACAGCGCCGCCAGTACGAAGCCGTCGAACCCTGGATCCTGGCCGGCGCCCCACCCGCGAGCCGCCCGCTCAGTTCTCCGCGGGAGCCGTACGCCCGGTGAGCGCGGCCGGTTCCGCCGAGCACTCCGTGTTTTCCACGGGGGTGTGGGGGCCGGCGCCACAGCCGAACTGCCCGGCTCCGGTTCCCCACAGGGAGTCCGGAGCCGGGCAGTTCGGCGTACGGGAAGGCGTACCGGGTCAGCTCTTGACCGCGGCGACCTCCGGCGAGGCGGGCGCCTCGGCCTCTTCGCCGGTGCGGGCGGCTGAGCCGCGAACGGCCGGGATGAACACCGCGATCACCACGGCGACCAGGGCGACACCGCAGCCGAACATCAGGCCGGTGCGGAACCCGTCCTCGGAGGTGAGGGTGAAGCCGCCCGCCTCCATGGTCATCTGCGAGAGGATCGCGCCGATCACCGCGGCACCGATCGAGGTGCCGAGAGCGCGCATGAGGGTGTTGAACCCGTTGGCGGCGGCCGTCTCGGACGCCGGGACCGCGCTCATGATCAGGGCGGGCATCGCACCGTAGGCAAGGCCGACACCACTGCTGCTGACCATGAGGAACAGCATCAGCCCCCAGGCGGAGCCCATCAGGAGGACGCCCAGCCCGTAGGCGGCGGCGATGACCGCCACACCGGAGATCAGTGTGAACTTCGGCCCGCGGGCGTCGGTGAGCTTCCCGCCGAACGGAGAGACCAACATCATCATGAGGCCGCCGGGGGCCATCCACAGGCCCGCCTGGAGCATCGACTGGCCCAGGCCGTAGCCGGTGGCCTCGGGGAACTGCAGCAGCTGCGGCGCGATCAGCATGCCGGCGTACATGCCGAAGCCGACGAAGAGCGACGCGATGTTGGTGATGAGCACGCGGGGGCGGGCCGTGGTCCGCAGGTCGACCAGCGGGTCCCTCGTCCGCAGCTCCCAGAACCCCCAGGCGAGAAGCACCACGACGGAGGCCACGAACAGGCCCAGGGTCGTCGCGGAGGTCCAGCCCCACTCGGCGCCCTTGGACACGGCGAGGAGCAGGCAGACCAGACCGACGGCCAGGCCGATGGCGCCCGGTGCGTCGAAACGCTGCCCCTTGGCACCGGCCGGGACGTCCGGGATCAGGAACCAGATCAGGGCGAAGATGCCGAGTGCCAGCACGGCGGAGCCCCAGAACAGCACCCGCCAGTTCGCGTACTGGGCGACCGCCGAGGCGATCGGCAGGCCGAGGGCGCCGCCGATGCCCATGGAGGCACTCACCAGGGCGATGGAGGAGCTCAGCTTCTCCTTCCGCACCACGTCACGCAGCAGAGCGATACCGAGCGGCACCATGCCCATGCCCATGCCCTGCAGACCACGCCCGATGATCATGGGGACGACGGAGGACGCGAGCGCGCACACCACCGAACCGATGATCAGCGGCACGGCACACGCGAGCAGCATCCGGCGCTTGCCCAGCAGGTCGCCCAGCCGTCCGGACACCGGCACACAGACAGCCGAGACCAGCAGGGTGGCGGTGATCACCCAGGCGGCGTTGGAGGACGACGTGTCGAGGAGCTGCGGCAGTTCCGCGATCAGGGGGGTGACCAGGGTCTGCATGATCGCCGCCACGATGCCGGCGAAGGCGAGCGTGGCGATCACACCGCCTGATCTGGCTGTCGGCTGGGGGGCATCCATGAAAGGGGACTCCTTGGCGATTGTCTGCATACAGGCCACCGGGACCGGCGATGTGTATCGTACATGTCTAGTGTGTCATGCATGTTATGTGTCCCATGCATGCCCTGTGGGATCATGAGGGGGGCCACGGAATCACCCGCGCGACCGGCCCCGGAGCAGGAGGCGAGAGCACATGGCCAGGCCCACCTACGAGGTCGAGTACGAGCAGATGCTGCTCGGGCGTCACGAGCTCGCCCACAAAGGCGGACGTCACAAGGCCGCACTCCTGGACCGGAGCGCCTACATCCTCCTCAGCCGCATAAGCGTCCAAGGGCCGATGTCCATCGGCGAGCTGAGCGACGCCTTCGGCCTCGACGCGTCCACCCTCAACAGGCAGACCGCCGCCGCGATGCACGCCGGACTCATCGAGCGCATCCCCGACCCGGCGGGCGGAATGGCCCGCAAGTTCCGCATGAGCGACAAGGGCATGCAGCTGCTCGCAGAGCAACGCGAGCGCGTGGTGCATGTCCTGGACCGGGTCATGCACGACTGGCCGGACGAGGACATCGCCGCCTTCGCCGGCTACCTCAAGCGCTTCAACAACAGCATCGAAGACCTTTCCCGACGCCCCTGGCCGCGCCCCTGACGGACCGCCGCGGACGCGCCCGGAGACCTGAGCCGCCCTCCCTCCCGGACGCGACGCCCCTCAATCCCGGTAAGCCCTCCCCGGTCCCCGACCGCCCTGTCAGTCCCCGGCCGGAGCCGTACGCCCGGTCAGCGCCGCCAGCGAGCTGCGCACGTGCGCCATGTGGGCCCGTGCCTCCTCGCGGCCCTCCTCGTGCTCCCGCAGCACCCTCTCGGTCTCCCTGACCACCCGCTCCCCGGCGACCCGCGCGCCCGAGAGCAGCTCCGCGGCCTGCGCCTCGGCATCCTCCTGCTTGCGCCGGGCCTCCTCCTCGGACTCCGAGAGCTCCCGCCGCGCCCGCTCCAGCAGCGCCTCGGCCCGCTCCACCAGCTCCGCCTCGCGTGCCGCCACGGCCGCCTCGGCCCCAGCGGTCTCCGCATCCGCGGCCCTGCCCCGCTCGGCATGCTCCTGCTCCTGATGGGCCAGCACCCCGGTCGTACGACGACGGGTCTCCGCCATCTCCGACTCGGCGGCCCCGCGCATCACACCGGCCTCCAGGCCCGCCTCCTCGACGAGAGCCCCGGCAGTGCCCCGCGCCGCGGCCAGCACCTCCTCCGCACGGGCATCGGCGGCCGAGCACACACCCCCGGCATCCTCACGCGCCGCCTCGCGGACGGAACGGCCGGCCGCTTCCGCCGCGTCGCGCACCTCCTGCGCCGCCTCCAGGGCCGCCCCGCGGGACGCCTCCGACTCGGCCTCCGCGAGGGCGAGGATCTCCTGGGCCCGCACACCCAGCGACACGTACGTCTGCGGCGCCAGCAAAGCCACCGCCTCGCCGAGCCGCGCCGATTCGGCCGTCAGATCCTGCGCCAGAACCGTCAGCCTGGCGAGCCGCTCCCGGGCGCCGTCCCGCTCCGCGGACAGGGCGGCCACCGTGCGGTCCACCTGCTCCGGCCGGTAACCACGTCCCCGTACACCGGCAAAACCGTGCGCGGACACCGGTCCACCACTCATCCCTGCAGCCTCTTTCCCGCTCTCCGACTCCCCGACCACCAAGCAATACGTCAAGGATGCGGTAATTGGTGCCAGAAGTCGGAATCGATCAGCTGCATTCAGGACGGAAGCGACCGGCATCACAGACCCCGACACAACCGGACACAAAAGGCGCCCGGCCCCCTGCCGGGGACCGGGCGCCTCACTCCGCACACGTCAGCTCAGAGCAGCCCGTCCCACATCTGCTCCAGCAGAACCGACCACCAGCTCTCCGGCGACGCCAGCGCCGCCGGGTCCAGAGCCACCAACTGCGCCTGGAAGTCGACCGTCCAACGGCCGGCCTGCTCCGGATTCAGCCCGAACCGCAGCCGCCACATCCGGCCCAGCAACGCCATGCACCGCACGAACTCCGGCAGCCCCGTGTTCACGAACTGCGGCGGCACCGGCTGCCCACCCGGACCCGGCTCGACCGGCACCGCCACGATGTTCGCCGTGCCGTACTGCACACAGATCGCACGGCCGAAGTCCGACCCCATCACCAGGTACGAACCCGCATCCGACGCCGGCTGCACCTGACGCTGCGCGGCCAGCTCGGCCAGCGTCGGCACCACCGGCTGCCCCGGCTGCGCCCAGAAGAACGGCCCGAAATCAGCGGGCAGCCCCGCCCACACGAGCGTCCGCCCCACCACCTCCGGCACACCCTGACGGGACACCGCACGCTGATCGAAGCGGAGCACACCCTGCGGGCCGAACGCCTGCAACAGCTCCTCCGCCAGCGCCTCGGGCGCCACCGCGCCTGCCGGCGGCATCTGCGGCAACGGAGCCCGCACCGGAGCCGGCCGCGCAGGACCGTCGGCGACCTGGTGCAACTCACCCTGATGCGTCAGCAGATGCTGCATGCCCTGCTGCCGGCTCGCATGATCCGTCCCGTACGGGGCAACGCTCGTGATCCGCACCTGCGGCCAGGTCTCCCGGATCATCCGCGCACAGTAACCACCCGGCAACTCACACGACTCCAGCTCCGTGTGCAGCTCGATGACCTGCTGCGGCGGCACGTTCATCGCCCGCAGCTCGTGCAGCATCTGCCACTCCGGGTGCGGAGTACCCGGCGCCGAACGGCGGATCAGCTGCTGCTCACTGCCATCGGGCGCGCGGAAGCGCAGCACCGCCTGGTAACCCGGGCCGACCGTCGGCAGGCCGGCCGGCTGCTGCGGATAGCCGTACGCCGGAGGCGGCGGGGTGTGCGGACCCGGCATCCCGGGCGGCGGCCCCGGAGGACCGGGCGGCTGCGGCGCACCCGGGCCGCCGATGCTCGAACCGGCGAACATCGTCGCCGCATGATGCACCCCGCCACCCGGAGGCGGCGTCGCCCCAGGAGGACCAGGAGGCCCCGGAGCAACAGGCGGCTGCGGAGCGCCCGGAGCAGCAGGCGGCTGCGGAGCACCCGGAGCACCGGGCGGACCCGGGGGCCGCGGAGCGTTCGGGCCGCCGATGCTCGCATCGGCGAACATCGTCGCCGCATGATGCACCCCGCCACCCGGAGGCGGCGTCGCCCCAGGAGGACCGGGAGGACCCGGAGGCCCCGGAGGCCCCGGAGCAGCAGGCGGCTGCGGAGCACCGGGCGGACCCAGCTGAGACACGAGCTGCGTCGGTACGTAGCCACCCGCCGGCGCACCGGGCGCACCCGGCCCCGACGGCGGCGGAGTCGCACCGGGCCGCGCACCCGGGACACCGGGCGCCCCGGGCGGCGGCGGAGTCGTCGAACCCGTCCCACGCGCACCGCGCGAGACCACGGCCTTGCTGGTCGCCGCATCCGCTATGTCACCCGCACTGTTCCCCGGAGCCGGGGTCCGGACAGGAGCCGCGGGAATGGCGGCAGCCCCGGCCGCAGGCGCGCCCGGAGCACCGGGCTGCGGGTTCAGTCCGGGAACGATCGAGGTCCTGGGCAGCTGACTGCCCCCCGACATCAGCGCCGTGGGCGCCTCCGCCGACACGACATGCGGCGGCGTCCCCTCGTCGTCCGACCCGGACAGCGGCGGCGAGAACACCGTCTCCGGCAACGGCACCGCACCCTCGTCCGAGTCCGCGTTCGTGTCCGTACCCGCCCATGGCGTAGCACCCGCGGGCACCCCGTCGGACGCGGTCGGCTCGTAATCCCGCGGCCCGCCCGCAGCAGGCCACCCCGACCCACCCGAACCACTCGAACCCGCCGGGGCCGAAGGACCCGGCGCGGGAACGGGCACCGGAGCGGGAACGGGATCCGGTGCCGACGGCGCCCCCGGGGCAGCCTCCGCACGCCGGTCCGGAATCCCCAGCTTGTCCGCCGCCTCCTGGAGCCACTCCGGCGGGCTCAACAGGAACGACGTCTGATTCAGATCGATACGCGCCGGCGGCTCCGGAGAAACAGGCGCCGCATCGGACACCCCGTACTCCTCCTCGTACCGCCGGATCACCTCACCCACGGGCAACCCCGGCCACAACGTGGCCTCACCACTGTCCCGGGCGATCACCAGCCGCTGACGGCCCCCGTCCGAAACAGGGCCCTCCGCACGGTCCTCGGCCCACACCACAAAACCCAGCTCGAACTCACGGACCCGCACCTCACGGTGCTGATACGCGGGCACGTCACCGTTGACCCACTCGTCCGCCCGCTCCTGCGCCTGCGCGAAGGTCACCACCGCGCTCACCCCTCCACCGGGACGGTCTGCGCGAAGCCGCCGTCCACCATCAGATTCGCCACGGTCTCCAGCTCCGGCGGATTACCCGCCAGACGCTGGAGGAAAGCGTCGAAGTCCGCACCACAGGGAAGCAGCAGCCGGTCCACGCGCTCCTGCACGCTCCAGCCGTCCTGGTCCCGGGCATCGTCGTACGCGCAGAACCACACCGATCCCACATCACCGCCCCGCACCTTCACAGCGATGATGCCGCCCTGGACGAAACCGACACCCAGATAATCCTTCGTGAAATGGTCCCGCAAGCACTTGTTGACGTACACCAGGTCGTTCACCGCCGCCTCCTCACGCACCGTGAAGAACGGCTGGTCGACCAGCAGCCCGAGCTCCGCGTCGAGCGCCGCACCCACCGGGGCCGCACCGCCCGCCGCCTTCAGGAACGAGCGGTACGCACCCGGAAGCCGGTAACCGAGATCCTCCTCGACACCCAGCACCTGCTGCTCAGTCACCGCGACCGCACCCTTCGGCAACCGGAAGTGGGCCGGCCGGGTCTCCTGCAACGGCCGCGTACCCCGCCGGTTCTGGTCCACCTCGGTCGTCGCCAGACCGCCGTGATGACGCAGCAGCGCCTTCACCTCGACCGGAACGAGCTCCATCCGCCGGCCACCCGCCACGTGATGCCACGTCCAGCCGTGCGGAGTCGCCACGGCCGGAATGGTGTCCCACAGCTCATGCCCACTCGCCGCCATGGCCGCGTTCGCCGACACGTAGTCCGTGAGCCGCAACTCGTCGATACCGAACCCCGGCGGAGGATCGGCGATCTCCGCGGCGGCCCGCGCGTACGGCGAAAGCTCCGGACGGCCGTTCTCGTCCACGCGCACACCTCTGGGGTGGCGGGACGCCCGGACCGGATCCGGGAAGTGCACGACCTGCCCGGCATAGGCCGCGTTCGGTGGCGCGGCTTGCTGCCCGAGCCGACCTGTCGTCATGGCGGTTGCCCCCTGCTGCGTCTGGTGTTCAGCACAGCCTATGCGGTGGCGCAACAAGGGGACCCGCCCCTCCGAACCACTCACCGAACGTCACCGTCGCGTGACGGACGTGCGACGGTCGGGCCACCGAACCGCGACACGCAGACACGTTTCACCGCCCCAGCTTCCCCAGCGCCCCGCACATTTGGCAGGCTGTCCCCGCAACGCGGGGGCGTGCACGGCTGCAGCTGCCGCTGCGGGCACGGGAGGGACACCAGCACATGCACACTGCACAGACAGTCACATCCGGAGATCCGAGACTCAGCTGGGGCACCACCGGAGCCGGCACCGCACCCCAGCTCCGGCACCGCCGCGACGGCATCCTGCCCGCCGTGGCCGCAGCGCTGTCCGTACGCGGAGAGACACTGACCTGCACGGCCGGCAAAGGGGACCAGCCACCCGTGCTCCACCCACTCGTGCAGGACTTCCTCGACACCCTCACCAGCGGCCAGCGCGAGCGCTTCACCGGACGCTGCCCCGAAGCGATACTGCTGTCCCGGCAACTCACCGCCGCCGACACCGGCCGCTCCAAGCGCGCCCAGCGCAAACCCCTGACCAACGGCGAAGCCCGCCGCGTACTCAAACACGCCCGCCTCACCGCCCGCCGCATCCGCGAGGACGGCGACCCGCTCCACGGCAGCTACGCACCGCCCTGCCGCTCCTGCACGGAAATGCTCGCCCACTTCGGCGTACGCCCCGTCGACCTCACCGCATCCGGTGCAGCGACCACCGCCGAGAAGGGCTGACCGCGAACAGATGCACGACCGAACCGAAGTCCCCGCCCAACAGGACCGCAGCTCCACCACCCGCTTCCCCGTCGCCGTCGACGCCGCACTGCGCGAGGCCGGGTGGCATCCCGGACGCTGGAACATCCGCCAGGCAGAGGAATGGGCCGACGCCCTGCGCTCCCACACCTCGCCCGCCGGACACCTGCACGCCGTCTTCCCCGCCGCGGTCGAAGCATGGGCCGAGTTCGGCGGACTGCGCATCACCGCCTCCGCACCCGGCCGGCAGATCGCACCCACCGCCGTACGCATCGACCCCCTGAGCGGACTGCACCTGGCACGGACACTCAGCGACCTGGGACGCGCACTGGGCACCGAGGTCGCCCCCCTCGGCGAGGAGGGCGACGCACAAGCAGTACTCGCGATCGACCACGAAGGACGCGTCTACTCCATCGACCACACCGGGGACTGGTACCTCGGATCCGACATCGACGGAGCACTGGCGACACTCGTCGGCGGAGCGCAGCCGGAACGGCTCACCGCGGGCTGAACGACCCGGACCGCCCCCGCGCCACCCTCACGCCGCGGACGGCCCGGACGTGTCCGGCAGCACCGCGGAGACCCGGAAGCCACCCGCGTCCGTCGGACCCGAGACGAAGACACCGCCCAGACCCAGCACCCGCTCCCGCATCCCGACCAGACCGTTGCCACCGCTCGGCAGACCCGCATCCGCCGTCGCACCGTCCGTCGGCCCGTTCTCCACCTGCATCGCGACCTCCGCACCACGATGCGCCAGCCGCACCCACGTCTTCGCACCCGCCGCATGCTTGTGCACGTTCGTCAGAGCCTCCTGCACCACCCGGTACGCCGTCTGCTCGACCTCGGGGGCGTACGGGCGCAACTCACCGTCCACCGACAGCTCCACCGTCATACCGGCCTCACGGGACTGCGCGATGAGCACCTCCACCTCCCGCAGCCGCGGCCCGTCCTCCACAGCCGCCGCCGCGGCAGCCGCAGCCGCCCGCCTCACCGAAGCGAGCGGCACCCGCCCCTCCGGCGGGGCGATCAGCGCGTCCCCGGTACGCAGGACCCCGAGCATCTCCCGTAGCTCCGTCAGCGCCTGCCGCCCCATGTCACCCACCAGCGCCGCGTTGCGCACAGCCTTCGCCGGATCCTTCGGAGCGACCGCCTGGAGCGCCGCCGCGTGCACCACCATCAGACTGACCCGGTGCGCGACCACGTCGTGCATCTCACGGGCGATCCTGGTCCGCTCCTCGGTACGCGCCCACTCGGCCCGCTCCTCGGCCCGGTCCGCCAGGAGCGACAGCTCCCGCTCCAGCGAGTCGGCCCGCTCCCGCAGACTCTCCATGAGCCGTCGCCGGGCCCCGATGTAGAGGCCGAACAGCACGGCCGGCGCCGTCATCCCCAACGACATGAAGAGCGACAGCAACGGCACGTACCAGACGCCCGGCCCGAAGTCGGCATGATCGCTGACGCTCTGCCGAAGCCGCACATAGGTGACGATGAACGTGCCGACGAGCGTCATCCCCGTGAGGACGACAGTGATCCTGCGCGGTACGTCGGAGGCGGCCAGCGTGTACAGGCCGACCAGCCCCATCAGGAAGCCCATCTCGGCGGGCGTCGTCGCGATCGACACCAGCACCACGGCGATCGGCCAGCGCCGACGCACCACCAGCACGGACCCGGCCAGCAGCCCGAAAAGCACCCCGATCGGCACCGGCATCCCGGTGTCCCCGGCGAACGCCACCCCCTCCAGCGCACACTCCAGCGCCGAGACCAGCGCCAGTCCTACGTCCAGGGCGACACTGCGCCGCCGTTCCCACCACCAGTAGCTGCGGGTGGTCGAGCCCGCCGCTCCCAGGTCTGCCCCCGTTGCGGTCATGGCATCCAGACTACGGGCGGACGCATCCCATTTTCGGGCGACTCCGTCAGCACACGAAGTCACCGGCCGGGCCGCGAATGGTGCGCAGATCCCACGATCCGGTGAACCGCTCGTCCTTCCGGGCCGGACGTCCGCATTCCGGACGATCGTTCTCGTATGACACATGCCAGTGGCACGTACGAGAACTTCGAGGAGCTCCGGGAGCAGGCGGTCGCGCTCCGGCGCGAGGGCCTCAGTCGCCGCCAGATCCGCGACCGGCTGAAGATCTTCAACAACGGCATCCTCGACCGCATGCTGAAGGGCGAGTCGGCACCGGAGTGGACGAAGCGCCCCCGCGCCAAGGACGACCTGCGGGCCAAAGCGCGGGAGCTGCGGCTGCAGGGCATGACGTACGACGCGATCCAGGTGGAGCTGGGATGCTCGAAGAGCTCGATCTCGCTGTGGGTGCGGGACCTGCCGAAGCCGCCCCCGCGGACCCGCGAGGACGCTTCGGCCATTGCCCGGCGGGGCTGGGAAGCCACGCTTCAGCGACGCGAGGTGGAGCGCCGCCGGACGAAGGAAGCTGCCCGACAGGAAACTGCAACCCTCAGCGAGCGTGAGCTGTTCCTCGTGGGAGTCGGGCTCTACTGGGCCGAGGGCACCAAGTCCAAGCCCTACCGACGCCAGGAACGCGTGTCCTTCATCAACAGCGACCCGGACATGATCGGCGTCTACCTCGCCTGGCTGCGCCTGCTCGGTTTCTCCTCGGAGCGGCTCAGGTTCCATGTCCACATCCACGAGACCGCCGACATCCCCGAAGCGGAACGCTTCTGGGCCGAGCACGCGGGCGCCGACCCATCGCGCTTCGGAAAGACCTCGGTGAAGAAACATCAACCCACAACCAACCGGAAGAACATCAGCGAGAACTACCGAGGTTGTCTCGTGATCCACGTACTCCAGAGCGCCGAGCTGTACCGTCGCATCGAGGGCTGGTGGTACGGCATAGTAGGGGCTGCGCTTTTGCCCGAGAAGTAAATTCGGACATAAGCGTCGTACCATCCCGGGTCGTCTAATGGCAGGACAAATGGTTTTGGTCCATTGAATGAGGGTTCGATTCCTTCCCCGGGAGCCCACGAGCGCGGGCCTCGACCTCACCGGTCGGGGCCCGCGCTCGTTTCGTGCGGAAACACCCCCGGTATCCTGCGGATGTCCACCACCCGAAGCCGAAGGGCACATCCGTGAGCGCCAACACTCCCCAAGTTCTCGGCTCTGCTCGAACAGGGGATGCCCCACTGGCAGCCGTCGTCGTCCTCGCAGCGGGTGAGGGCACCCGCATGAAGTCGAAGACTCCCAAGGTCCTGCACGAGATCTCCGGGCGCTCGCTCGTCGGACATGTCGTCGCCGCGTCCCGCGAGCTCGACCCCCAGCACCTCGTCGTGGTCGTCGGCCATGCGAGTGAGCAGGTCACCGCGCATCTCACCGCCGGGGACACCCCCGTGCGCACCGCCTACCAGGCCGAGCAGAACGGCACCGGGCACGCCGTGCGGATGGCGCTCGAGGAGCTCGGCGGCACCGTCGACGGCACCGTGATCGTCGTCTGCGGCGACACCCCGCTGCTGTCCGGCGAGACGCTCTCCGCGCTCGCCGGGACGCACGCCGCCGACTCCAACGCCGTCACCGTGCTGACCGCCGAGGTTCCGGACTCCACCGGCTACGGCCGGATCGTCCGTGACGCGGCCACCGGCGCGGTCATCGAGATCGTCGAGCACAAGGACGCCACCGAGGACCAGCGGGCCATCCGGGAGATCAACTCCGGCGTCTTCGCGTTCGACGGGCGGCTGCTCAGCGAGGCACTAGGCAAGGTCCGCACCGACAACAGCCAGGGCGAGGAGTACCTCACCGACGTCCTGTCGATCCTGCGCGCGGCCGGTCACCGGGTGGGTGCCTCGGTCACGGGTGACCACCGGGAGATCCTCGGCATCAACAACCGGCTCCAGCTCGCCGAGGCCCGGCGGCTGCTCAACGAGCGGCTCCTGGAGCGCGCCATGCTGGCGGGCGTGACGGTCGTGGAGCCGGCGTCGACCCTGATCGACGCGACGGTCACGTACGAGCGTGACGCGATCGTGCACCCGGGAACCCAGCTGCTGGGGACGACGCACCTCGCGGAGGACGCCGAGGTCGGCCCGAACTCCCGGCTGACGGACACCGTCGTGCACGCGGGCGCCCGCGTGGACAACTCGGTCGCGCAGGGGGCCGAGGTGGGCCCCGGGGCCCAGGTCGGCCCGTTCGCGTATCTGCGGCCGGGTACCAGGATGGGCGCGAAGTCCAAGGCCGGTACGTACGTGGAGATGAAGAACGCCTCGATCGGCGAGGGCACCAAGGTGCCGCACCTGAGTTACGTCGGTGACGCGACGATCGGCGACCACACCAACATCGGTGCGGCGAGCGTCTTCGTGAACTACGACGGTGTGGCCAAGCACCACACGACGATCGGGTCGCACTGCCGGACCGGGTCCGACAATATGTTTGTGGCGCCTGTCACGGTCGGGGACGGCGTCTACACCGCGGCCGGTTCGGTCATCACCAAGGACGTGCCGGCCGGTTCGCTGGCCGTCGCACGGGGCCAGCAGCGGAATATCGAGGGCTGGGTGGCCCGGAAGCGTCCCGGCAGTGCCGCGGCGCAGGCAGCTCAGGCCGCCACCCAGGAGACCGACAGCGAAAGCTGACCGGAAACAGGTGCGCCTGACTCGGCGTACCGTGATAGATGCTCACCCATTTCGGCTGGCTCGTTGCACATCGGGACACATGCGTGCAGCGCCAGAAACACGTCTGAGGAGACTGTGCTGTGACCGGGATCAAGACGACCGGCGAGAAGAAGCTGATGCTCTTCTCCGGCCGCGCCCACCCCGAGCTGGCCGAGGAGGTCGCACATCAGTTGGGTGTCGGCCTCGTGCCGACGAAGGCCTTCGATTTCGCCAACGGTGAGATCTACGTCCGTTTCCAGGAGTCCGCCCGCGGCGCCGACTGCTTCCTGATCCAGAGCCACACGGCTCCGATCAACAAGTGGATCATGGAGCAGCTGATCATGCTGGATGCGCTGAAGCGCGCGTCGGCCCGTTCGATCACGGTGATCGTGCCGTTCTACGGTTACGCCCGTCAGGACAAGAAGCACCGTGGCCGTGAGCCGATCTCGGCCCGCCTGGTCGCGGACCTGATGAAGACGGCGGGTGCGGACCGCATCCTCACCGTCGATCTGCACACGGACCAGATCCAGGGCTTCTTCGACGGTCCTGTCGACCACCTGTTCGCGCTGCCGATCCTGGCGGACTACGTGGGTGCGAAGGTCGACCGTTCGAAGCTGACGATCGTCTCTCCGGACGCCGGCCGGGTGCGCGTCGCCGACCGCTGGTGCGACCGTCTGGACGCCCCGCTGGCGATCGTGCACAAGCGCCGTGACAAGGACGTCCCGAACCAGGTCAGCGTCCACGAGGTCGTGGGCAACGTCGAGGGCCGGGTCTGTGTCCTGGTCGACGACATGATCGACACGGGTGGCACCATCTGCGCGGCCGCGGACGCCCTGTTCGCGCACGGCGCCGAGGACGTCATAGTGACGGCGACGCACGGTGTGCTCTCGGGCCCCGCCGCGGACCGTCTGAAGAACTCCAAGGTCAGCGAGTTCGTCTTCACGGACTCCCTGCCGACCCCGGGCGAGCTGGAGATCGACAAGATCACGGTTCTCTCGATCGCCCCGACCATCGCGCGTGCGGTGCGGGAGGTCTTCGAGGACGGTTCGGTCACGAGCCTCTTCGAGGAGCAGGGCGACTGACGCCTGCGGACCACCTGCGGGTGATCCACTTTGGGATGCGGCCTCCCCGCCGGGTAGACTCACGGAGTTGCTCGGCGAGGGAGGCCGTTCTCATGAGTTCTCATGGGGCGGGCAGTCCGTTATCGACGCGCTCTTCGTAGCAGGCCTGTCGTGGGCCGGGTGACCATCCGACTTCTGTCACCTTACGAGGAGTGCATCATGGCCGAGATCAAGCTCGCCGCCGAGTCCCGTACCGAGTTCGGCAAGGGCGCTGCCCGCCGTACCCGTCGTGCCAACCTGGTCCCCGCGGTCGTCTACGGCCACGGCGCGGACCCCGTTCACATCACGCTTCCGGGCCACGAGCTGCAGCTCGCGCTCCGTACCGCGAACGTCCTGATCGGTCTCGAGATCGACGGCAAGGACGCCCTGGTCATCCCGAAGGCTGTCCAGCGCAACGCCATCAAGGGCAACATCGAGCACGTCGACCTCCTCACCGTGAAGCGCGGCGAGAAGGTCGAGGTCGAGGTCGCGGTGCACGTCGAGGGCGAGCTGGCCCCGGGCGGCAACCTTCTCGAGTACGTGCAGAACACCCTGCTCGTCGAGGCCGAGGCCACGCACATCCCCGAGTCGGTCACGGTCTCCATCGCGGGCCTCGACGCCGGTGACTCGATCCTCGCCAAGGACATCCCGCTGCCCAAGGGCTCCGTGCTGGCCGGTGACGAGGACGCCGTCGTGCTCCAGGTCGTCGCCGCGCAGGCCGAGGAGCCGGCTGCCGAGTCCGCCGCCGAGGCGACCACCGAGGCCTGAGCCTCGACGCACCTGCTTGACTGACGGGGTGGCGGTTCCCTTCCGGGGATCCGCCGCCCCGTTTCCCTGTCCCGCTCGTCCGTACGCGAGGAGACCCAGCGCGATGTCCGACGCCACCGACCCCTGGCTGATCGTGGGCCTCGGCAATCCCGGCCCCGAGTACGCGGCGAACCGGCACAATGTCGGGTTCATGGTCGCCGACCTGCTGGCCGAGCGCGTCGGCGGGAAGTTCAAGCGGGCGCAGAAGGCGCAGGCGCAGGTTCTGGAGGGCCGGATCGGTCCGCCCGGCCCTTTGAGCCGTCGTGTGGTCCTGGCGAAGCCGATGTCGTACATGAATCTGTCGGGCGGTCCTGTCACGGCGTTGCGGGACTTCTACAAGGTGCCCACGGACCACGTGGTGGCGATCCATGACGAGCTGGACATCGACTACGGGATGCTGCGGCTGAAGCTGGGCGGCGGTGACAACGGGCACAACGGGCTGAAGTCGATGACGAAGTCGATGGGTCCGGAGTATCACCGGGTGCGGTTCGGGATCGGGCGGCCGCCGGGGCGGATGCAGGTCGCGGACTTCGTGCTGAAGGATTTCTCGTCCGCGGAGCGCAAGGAGCTCGGCTACCTGGTGGACCGGGCGGCGGACTCGGTGGAGTCGTTGCTGGCGGACGGGCTGGAGCGGGCGCAGTCCACGTACAACTCCTGACATTTCCCCTGGTTCCACGGGCATTTTCGGCCACAGGTTGACCGAGGGCATCGCTCTGCCCAAGGATCGGCCCCCATGAAGCGGAGTTCCTCCCACCGGCTCCTGGCCCACGGCCGTATGTTCGCCGCGGGCTGCCTTGTCCTGCTGGTGCTCGTCGCGGGCGCGTGGACGTCGTGGAACACCGCGCACCACATCGTCCTGGCCAAGGGCCGTGAGCACGGCACGATGTCGGTCACGGGCTGCGGCGAGGACGTGTGTACGGGGTCGTTCGCTCCGGACGCGGAGTCCGGGAAGCGTCCCGGCGTGACGATCGAGAGGTCCGTCGCGGTGAAGAAGGGGGACCGTTTCCCCGTCGTGGTGAAGCCCGGGACCGGTGAGGTCGTACGCACCGGAACGCCGGGCTTCCTCCATGCGTGGGTGCCGCTGGGCGGTGCGCTGGTGCTGGCCGCCCTGGTGATCGGCGGCGGTATGCGGCTGACCCGGACCGCGTGGGGGACCGGGATCGCGGGTGCGGTCCTGCTGGTGGCGACGTTCATCGCCCTCTAGGCAGGGCCGCACCCGCTCG
Organism: Streptomyces sp. NPDC005566; assembly: GCF_040605575.1. Taxonomy (NCBI): domain Bacteria; kingdom Bacillati; phylum Actinomycetota; class Actinomycetes; order Kitasatosporales; family Streptomycetaceae; genus Streptomyces; species Streptomyces sp. NPDC005566. Next base: position 152,303 of record NZ_JBEXDB010000005.1, read on the forward strand.
TACGGGACTCAGCCGGTGTTGCGCAGGCCTGCGGCGACACCGTTGACGGTGAGCAGCAGGGCCCGGGCGAGCAGCGGGTCGGCTTCCTCGCCGCGCTCGGCGGCCTGGCGCTGACGGGCCAGCAGGGATACCTGGAGGTAGGAGATCGGGTCCAGGTAGGCGTCGCGGATGGCGAAGGTCTGCTGGAGCACCGGGTTGGTGCCGAGGAGTTCCTTGCTGCGGGTGACCTTGAGGACTTCCTGGACGGTGAGTTCGTGCTCGGCCTGGATGACGTCGAAGACGTGCTTGAGCTCGTCGGGCACGAGGGTGTCGACGTAGTGGCGGGCGATGCGCAGGTCGGTCTTGGCGAGGGTCATCTCGACGTTGGAGAGGAAGTTCTGGAAGAAGTGCCACTGTTCGTGCATCTCGTCCAGGACGGTGTCGAGGCCGGCTTCGCGCAGGGCCTTGAGGCCGGAGCCCACGCCGAACCAGCCGGGCACGATCTGCCGTGACTGGGTCCAGCCGAAGACCCACGGGATGGCGCGCAGGCCGTCGAGGGAGACGCCCGAGCCGGGGCGGCGGGAGGGCCGCGAGCCCAGGTGCAGGTCGGCGAGCTGGTCCACCGGGGTGGAGGCGAGGAAGTACGTCGGCAGGTCGGGGTCCTCGACCAGCTTGCGGTAGGCCGCGTGGGCGGCGTCGGAGACGGTGTCCATGGCAGCGTCCCAGCGGGCCAATGCTTCGTCGGACTGGCGGGGCGCGGTGTGCAGCGCGGAGGCCTGGAGGGTGGCTGCGACGGTCAGTTCCAGGTTCTCCCGGGCGAGTGCCGGGATGAGGTACTTGTCGGAAATGACCTCGCCCTGTTCGGTGACCTTGATCTCGCCTTCCAGGGTGCCCCAGGGCTGCGCGAGGATCGCGTCGTGCGAGGGGCCGCCGCCGCGGCCGACGGTGCCGCCGCGGCCGTGGAAGAGGCGCAGGCGTACGCCGTAGCGGTGGGCGACGTCGCGGAGGCGGCGCTGGGCGCGGTGGATCTCCCACTGGGAGGTGGTGATGCCGCCGAACTTGGAGGAGTCGGAGTAGCCGAGCATGACCTCCTGTACGTCGCCGCGGAGGGAGACGAGGAGGCGGTAGGAGGGGTCGGCGAGCATCTCGTCGAGGATGACGTCGGCGGCGCGCAGTTCGTCGGTGGTCTCCAGGAGCGGGACGATGCCGATCTTGGCCCAGCCGCCGTGCAGGTCGAGGAGTCCGGCCTCGCGGGCGAGGACGGCTGCGGCGAAGACGTCGTCGGCGCCCTGGCACATGGAGATGATGTAGGACTCGATGACTTCGGGGCCGAAGCGCTCGAAGGCTTCCTTGATGGTGTGGAAGACGCCGAGGGTCTTCTCGCCGGCGGCGTCGAGCGGGGCCGGGGTCGGGGCGAGCGGGCGGCGGGAGCGGAGTTCCTTGGCGAGGAGCTTCTGCCGGTAGTCGCGGGGCATGTCGGCGTAGCGCCAGGACTCCTCGCCGAGCCGGTCGAAGAGCTGGCCGAGCACGTGGTGGTGGGCGTCGGCGTGTTCGCGGACGTCCATGGTGGCGAGCTGCAGGCCGAACGCGGAGAGGGTGCGGATGGTGCGGTCCATGCGGCCGTCGGCGACGATGCCGCCCTTGTGCTTGCGCAGTGAGGTCTGGATGAGGGCCAGGTCGGCGATGAGCTCGGCGGTGCCGAGGTAGTCGCAGCCGGGGCGGTGCGGGGTGCCGGTGGCGAGGCGTTCGCGGGTGTTGACGAGCTTCTGCCGGATGCACGTGGCCTTGAGCCGGTAGGGCTCTTCCGCGTTCAGCCGCTTGTAGCGGGGGCTGATCTCGGGGAGCGCGTCCAGGTCGGCCTGGAGGGAGGTGAGGAGCTCGTCGGTGGCTCCGGTGTAGCGGATGGAGTTGGAGAGCAGTCCGCGCAGCTGGTCGACGAGTTCGAGGGCGTCGGTGATGCCGTGCTCGTGCTGGAGGATCAGCACGTCCCAGGTGACGGCGGGTGTCACGTTGGGGTTGCCGTCGCGGTCGCCGCCGATCCAGGTGCCGAAGGTGAGGGGGCGGGTCCCGGCGGGCAGTTCGACGCCGACGCGTTCCAGTTCGGCGGCCAGGTCCTCCAGGACGTCGCCCACGGCGTTGGCGTGGAGTTCGTCGAGGTAGTAGATGGCGTTGCGCGCTTCGTCGGCGGGTTCCGGGCGGACCACGCGCAGTTCGTCGGTCTGCCAGATGAGGTCGATGTTCTCGGCGAGCCGGATGTCCTGGCGGCGCCGGTCGGCCTCGATGACGGGGGTTTCGAGGAGCGCGGCGATGCGGCGGAGCTTGTTCAGTACGGAGCGCCGGGCTGCTTCGGTGGGGTGCGCGGTGAAGACGGGTCGTACGTTCAGGTTCTTGACGGTCTCGCGCAGGTGTTCGGGGTCCGCGTCCTTGAGCCGGTCGGCGGTACGGGCGAGGAGCCCGCCCTCGGCGGCCCGGCGGTCGCGCATCTCGTGGGCGCGGTGGACCTGCTCGGTGACGTTGGCGAGGTGGAAGTACGTGGAGAAGGCGCGCACGAGCTGTGCGGCGGTCTCCAGGTCCGTCTCGCCGAGGAGCTGGGCCGCTGCTTCGCCGTCGGTGCGGGTCAGGGCGCGGACGCGTTCGACGAGGTCGAGGAGGTCCTGTCCCTCCTGTCGTACGAGGGTCTCGCCCAGCAGGTCACCGAGGCGGCGGATGTCGGCCCGGAGTTCGGGGCTGGACTCAGGGGTCTGGTCGGCACTGCTCACAGTGTGCGGCTCCTTGCAGTGGTTGAGCACTTCTGTCACAGGGGGTCCGGGGCTGTCGCGGTGTTCACGTCACCCCCGGGAAAGCAGAGTGCGGACCGCGCTGTCCGACCCACCCAGGATAGGTGTCCGGGGGATCGGTGTGCTCGTTGCCCTGCAAGGCGTCCCGGATCCGGGGTAGGTGAAGGGTGTGGGCCCCGTCCCTCCGGGGTCGTCCACCCGGCGGACCTGAGGGACGGGGCGGTGCCGCTCTCGTGTTGCGGGCCTCTTCACTGCCATACTTACGTTTCCGTAGGTTACGGATGCGTAGCCCGCTCATTCCGTCATATTTACTCACCTCACGAGGGACCCCCCATGCCCACCAGCCCCGACGTGATCAACGACGGCCTGCCGCCGGCGGCAGGAGGCTCCGCGCCTCCGCCCGCCACGCTCGGCGGCGACAAGAAGCGTTCGGTCGAGCAGATCGCACTGCTGCTGTTCATCGTGGTGCCGTTCGCGGCCCTGGTCGCCGCCGTGCCGCTGGCCTGGGGCCGGGGGGTCAGCTGGCTCGACCTGGGTCTGCTGATCGGGATGTACTACCTCGGCTGCCACGGCGTCACCATCGGTTTCCACCGCTACTTCACCCACGGCTCGTTCAAGGCGAAGCGTCCGCTCCGTATCGCCCTGGCCGTCGCGGGTTCGATGGCGGTGGAGGGTCCTGTCGTTCGCTGGGTGGCCGACCACCGCAAGCACCACCGTTTCTCCGACGCCGAGGGTGACCCGCATTCGCCGTGGCGGTTCGGTGAGACCCTTCCGGCTCTCATGAAGGGCCTGTGGTGGGCCCACATCGGCTGGATGTTCAACGAGGAGCAGACGCCGCAGCACAAGTACGCCCCCGACCTGGTCAGGGACCCCGCCATCCGTGCCGTCTCGCGTCACTTCCTCACCTTCACGATCATTTCGCTGGCGATCCCGCCGCTGGTCGGCGGCCTCGTGACGATGTCGTGGTGGGGTGCGTTCACCGGGTTCTTCTGGGGTTCGCTGGTCCGGGTCGCACTGCTCCACCATGTGACCTGGTCGATCAACTCGATCTGCCACGCGGTGGGCAAGCGGCCCTTCAAGTCCCGTGACAGGTCCGGGAACGTGTGGTGGCTGGCGGTGCTGTCGTGCGGTGAGTCGTGGCACAACCTGCACCACGCGGACCCGACGAGCGCACGGCACGGGGTGATGCGGGGCCAGATCGACTCGAGCGCCCGGCTGATCCGCTGGTTCGAGAAGCTGGGCTGGGCGTACGACGTGCGGTGGCCCGATGCTTCGCGTATCGACTCCCGGCGCAAGACCGTGGCCGCCGACCCGGCATGATTGACGACGTGGCGACCGACGGAAGCACCAGCGGCGAGAAGAGCAAGCCTGCCCCCACCCGCCGGACCCGGCGGGTCCGGATGACCGGCAAGGAGCGCCGCGAACAGCTTCTGGACATCGGTCGCACCCTTTTCGCCGACAAGGGCTTCGAGGGCACCTCCGTCGAGGAGATCGCGGCGCGTGCCGGGGTCTCCAAGCCGGTGGTCTACGAGCACTTCGGCGGCAAGGAGGGGCTGTACGCCGTCGTGGTGGACCGCGAGATGCGCCAGCTGCTGGATCTGGTCACCGGCGCTCTCACGGCGGGTCACCCGCGTGAGCTGCTGGAGCAGGCCGCGTTCGCGCTGCTCGACTACATCGAGACGTACACGGACGGTTTCCGGATCCTCGTCCGTGACTCCCCGGTGGCGCAGTCCACGGGCACGTTCGCGTCGCTGATCAGTGATATCGCCACGCAGGTGGAGGACATCCTGGGCCTGGAGTTCAAGGCCCGGGGCTTCGACCCGAAGCTGGCTCCGCTGTACGCGCAGGCGCTGGTCGGCATGGTGGCGCTGACCGGCCAGTGGTGGCTGGACGTACGCAAGCCGAAGAAGGCGGAGGTCGCGGCCCATCTGGTGAATCTGGCGTGGCACGGGCTGGAGAACCTGGAGTCGAAGCCGCGGCTGATCGGCCACCGCAGGAGCTGATCAGCCCGCCGCCGCGCGATCACCCTTTGTGATGACGAGAGCGCGAAGCGGCCCTTACTGTGGTCATGCAGGACCAGAATCCCGTCCATGGGAGGAATCATGACCGCCGAGCCGACCGCCGGGCGCAGCAGCCGCTGGCCGGTGCCGCCGCAGGACGGATACACGGTGGACGACCTGTTCACCCTGCCCGATCTCCCGCCGCACACGGAGTTGCTCGACGGGAGCCTGGTATTTGTGAGTCCGCAGCGAGACTTTCACACCACGATGATCGACCTTCTGGTGGCCGGGCTCCGGCACAGCTCGCCGCCCGACCTGAAGGTACGTCGGGAGATGACCGTGGTCCTCGACCGGCGCAACGGCCCCGAGCCGGATGTCTCGGTGGTCCGCGCCGAGGCCGTCACGGGACGTGAGCTGACCCGTTTCCGAGCCGAGGATGTCCTCCTCGCCGTTGAGGTGGTCTCACCCGACTCCGAGGCCCGCGACCGTGACACCAAGCCGCAGAAGTACGCGGCGGCCGGCATTCCGAACTTCTGGCTCGTCGAGATGGCCGGCAGCGACCGGCACCCGGTGGTGCGGGTCTACGAGCTGGACCCGGTGACGAAGGCGTACGCCCTGACGGGGATCCACCACGACCGGCTCAAGACCGGTGTGCCGTTCCCCGTGGACATCGATATCTCGTCGGACGCCCTCGACCGGCTGTGACGCCCGGCCGGCTCCGGGTCTCCGGCCGGTCACTTCTCCTTGCGGGCGACGGCGAAGATCCGGCGGAACGGGAAGACCGTGCCGTGCGGGCCGGCCGGGTAGGCGGTGCGCAGCAGGTCGCGGTATTCGGCGACGAAGGCGTCCCGGGCCTCGGGTTCGTCGGCCAGGGCGGTCAGGACGGGGCGCAGGCCGGTGCCTTTCACCCAGTCGAGGACGGGGTCCTCGCCTTCCAGGAGGTGCAGGTACGTGGTCTCCCAGACGTCCACCGTGCGTCCGGGTGCGGTCAGGCGTTCCAGGTAGTCGGCCGGTTCGAGCACGGCGTCGCCGTGGCGGAGCAGGCCGTCGAGGCGGGTGCGCCAGCGCGGGGAGCCGGCCAGTTCGCGCATGTGGACGTGGCTGGGTGCGTCGAAGTTGCCGGGGACCTGGAAGGCGAGGGTGCCGCCGGGGGTGAGGGCGTCCAGCCAGTGGGGGAAGCGGTCGGCGTGGCCGGGGACCCATTGGAGCAGGGCGTTGGAGACGATCAGGTCGTACGTTTCGTCGGGCGTCCAGGTCGCGGCGTCGGCCTCGGCGAAGTCGAGCCGGGGCCCCGCGTGGGCGTGGGCGCGCTCCAGCATCTCGGGGGAGCTGTCGTAGCCGGTGATGCGGGCCTGTGGCCAGCGGCGGGCCAGCAGGGCGGTGACGTTGCCGGCGCCGCAGCCCAGGTCGGCGATCCGGGGGGCGCTGTCGTGGGGCAGGGGTCCGATGCGGGCCAGGAGGTCGTGGAAGGGGCGGGTGCGGTGGTCCGCGTGGCGCAGGTACTGCTGCGGGTCCCAGGTGGGTGCGGTCATGGGGTCAGGATCGATCACAGATTATCTTGATGTCAAGACACTTGAATTCAAGAGACTTCATGTCGAGGGACCATCTACACTGATCGACATGGAGGACGAGGTCGACCGACTGGTCGCTGCATGGCGCCGAGAGCGCCCCGACCTCGACGTGGAACCACTCGAGGTACTGAGCCGCGTCTCCCGCCTGGCCCGCCACCTCGACCGGGCGCGCAGGATCGCCTTCGCGGAGCACCACCTGGAGCCCTGGGAGTTCGACGTCCTGACGTCGCTGCGCCGCGCGGGCGCCCCCTACCAGCTCTCCCCCGGCCAGCTCCTCACCCAGACCCTGGTCACCTCCGGCACGATGACCAACCGCATCGACCGGCTGACCAAGAAGAACCTCGTCGAGCGGCTGCCCGATCCGAGCGACCGGCGCGGCGTCCTCGTACGGCTGACCGCGGAGGGCCGCGACAAGGCCGACCAGTCACTGGCCGGCCTGCTCGACCAGGAGCGGGCGATCCTGGCCGAACTGTCCCGTGGGCAACGGGGTGAACTGGCGAACCTGCTACGCCAGTTGACCGCCCCGTTCGACAACGTCCCCGGATAGCGCGACCGGACCCACCCCGGCCCGTCTGGCCAGGGCCACGGCAGCCAGCGTCGAGTGCACGCCCAGCTTCCCCAGCACGTTCTGCATGTGCGTACGCACCGTGTGCGGGGAGAGGAACAGCCGCTCCGCGACGGCCTTGCGGCCCAGACCCGCCACCATGCACCGCAGCACCTCGCGCTCGCGCGGCGTCAGTGACTCCACGAGCTGCTCGCTCTCGGTGCGGTGCTTGCGCGCCGTGGTCAACTCCCGCAGGACACCGGTCAGCAGCGCGGCGGGCAGATGCGTCTCGTCCCGCAGCACGCCCCGTATGACCGTGAGCAGGCGCTGCAGCGAACAGTCCTTGGCGACCCAGCCCGACGCACCGGCCTGCAGCGCGAGCGCCGCCCTGCGCGGGTCGTCCTTCTCGGCGAGCACCACCGTACGGACGGACGGCTGGCCCGAACGCACCCCCGCGACCAGCGAGATGCCGTCCACGACAGCGGTCCCGTTCGGCCCGCTGTCCGGTACGGGCACGGCCCGGGTCCCGGCGGTGGCGAGGATGCCCAGCTCGGCGTCGATCAGCATCACGTCGTAGCGACGCCCCTCGGCGGCCGCGCGCTCCAGGCATCGCAGCGCGGCAGGGCCACTGCCCGCGGCCGACACGTCGACGTCCGGTTCGGCCGCGAGGGCCGCCGCCAGGGATTCGGCAAAGATGCGGTGGTCGTCGACCACCAGAACTCGGATACGAGCCACGGACACCCCCATGCTGCGTCAGCTCCTGGGGTGCCCCTGAACGGCCTCCCCGACGGGGACGGACCACGGCGGACACGACGCCCGGAACATCGAGGTGAACCGCCGCCCACAGCCGCCGCCGTGTCCGACCGCCACCCGCCCCGGGCGTCGTATCCGACTGTCTCGTCCCCTGAATCAGCACCGGCCCCCACCGGTGCTGTGCATCAGCGTACGGCGGGCGGTCGACGGCGGAAGGCAATTCACGGAACTGACTGTCCAAGGTGTTTAGGGTGTGCTTCATGTTCCGTCTTGAGACAGAAGTAGACAACGAACGTCGCATTCTGCTGGGCAGACGGCTGCACGACGACAACTGGGACGGATCACCGCACCTGCGATCCCTGGCCGGCACCTCCGCCGAGCACGAACTCCCCGTGGGGGTATGGCTCCTGGACGGACAGGGAGCTCTCGCCGGCGGGCTGACCGGACGGACCTGGGCGCACTGGCTCCACGTGGACCTGCTCTGGGTGGACGCCGGCCACCGCGGCCGGGGCCTCGGGGCGCGGCTGCTCACCGAGGCCGAACGCGTCGCCCACGAGGACCGGGCCTGCACCCGCTCCCGGCTGGAGACCTGGGACTTCCAGGCCCCCGCGTTCTACCGGAAGCAGGGGTACGAGGTGGTCGGCGAGGTCGAGGACTATCCGCCGGGAGTGACCGAGTTCATCCTGGTCAAGCGGCTGGACCGACCCGCCGGGCGCCCGCCGAAGGAACGGCGGGGAAGACGCCTGGGGTGGCGTACCCGGCCGAAGTGAAGGCCTCCATGACGGACTTGGTGACCGTGTCCGCCGCGGAATCCTCCACCAGCACGATCGCCGAACCGCCGAAGCCGCCCCCGGTCATCCTGGCCCCGAGCGCCCCGGCCGCGTTCGCCGCCGAGACCACCAGGTCCAGCTCCGGGCAGGAGACCCGCAGATCGTCGCGGAGCGAGATGTGCCCCTCGTTGAGAACCGGGCCGGCCGCGCGCACCTCCCCCGCGTCGAGCAGTGCGATGACCTGCTCCACACGGTGGTTGTCGCTCACCACATGGCGGACGTAGCGCACGACCGACTCGTCCGCGCCGCCTGCCTCCAGCGCCGTCAGTGCGGTACCGAGGCCCTCGTACGGGAGGTCGCGCAGGGTGCCGATGCCGAGGGCGCGCGCCCCCGCCTCGCAGCCGGCCCGCCGCTCCGCGTACGCCCCGTCGCCCAGGGCGTGCTTGACCCGGGTGTCGACGACCAGGAGCTGCAGCCCGTGTGCGGCCAGGTCGAAGGGGACCTGGCGCTGGGTGAGGTCGCGGGTGTCGAGGTACAGCGCGTGCCCCTCGGTGCAGCAGGCCGAGGCCATCTGGTCCATGACCCCGCACGGCACGCCGACGAAGGCGTTCTCGGCGCGCTGGCCGAGCACCGCGAGCTCCGGGGCGTCGAGGCCCAGGCCGAAGAGATCGTTCAGCGCGAGCGCGGTGACCACTTCGAGGGCTGCGGACGAGGAGAGTCCGGCACCGACCGGGACGGTGGAGGTGAGCTGGATGTCCGCGCCGGTGACGGCGTGGCCGGCCTCGCGCAGGGCCCAGACGACGCCGGCCGGGTAGGCCGCCCAGCCGTGACCCGAGTGCGGGGTCAGTTCGTCGACCCGCAGCGACACGACGCCGCCCGGTACGTCGGTGGAGTGCAGGCGCAGTTCACCGTCGGTGCGGCGGGCGACGGCGACGCGTGCGGTGTGCGGAAGGGCGAGCGGCATGACGAAGCCGTCGTTGAAGTCGGTGTACTCACCGATCAGGTTCACTCGTCCGGGCGCTGCCCAGATCCCCTCCGGGGCGCTCCCGTACAGCTCGGTGAAGGAGGCGGCCAGCGCGCTGTCGTTCAGGGACTCGGTCATGGGGTGCTGGGTTCCTCTCGGCGGGCGAACGTCCAGGCGTCGGCGACGATTCCGGCCAGGTCGGCGCGGGACGGCTGCCAGCCGAGCCGCTCCCTGGCGGTGGCGGCGGAGGCGACGAGGACGGCAGGGTCGCCGCCGCGCCGGGGGGCCGGGGTCTCGGGGACCGGGTGGCCGGTGACCTGCCGGACGGTCTCGATGACCTCCCGCACGGAGAAGCCGTTGCCGTTGCCGAGGTTGCAGATCAGGTGCTCGCCCGTGGTGGCCGCGTCCAGCGCGAGCAGGTGGGCGTCGGCGAGGTCGGCGACGTGGATGTAGTCGCGTACGCAGGTGCCGTCCGGGGTCGGGTAGTCGTCCCCGTACACGGAGATCGACTCGCGCTGCCCGAGCGCGACCTGGAGGACCAGCGGGATCAGGTGCGACTCGGGGCTGTGGCGCTCACCGCAGCTGCCGTATGCCCCGGCGACGTTGAAGTAGCGCAGGGAGACGGCGGCCAGGCCGTGTGCGGCCGCCTCGCCGGTGATCATGTGGTCGACGGCGAGCTTGGAGGCGCCGTACGGGCTGGTGGGTGCGGTCGGGTCGGCCTCCGTGATGGGGCTGGAGACGGGCTCGCCGTAGGTCGCCGCGGTGGAGGAGAAGACCAGGGTCCGCACCCCGGCGTCGCGCATCGCGGCGAGCAGGGCGGTGGTGCCGCCGACGTTGTTCACCCAGTACTTCTCCGGGTTGACGACGGATTCGCCGACCTGGGAGTACGCGGCGAAGTGCAGCACCCCGTCGTAGGAGGAGTCCAGCCATTCGGCCGCGTCCTGGATGCGGCCCTCGATGAACTCGGCGCCCTCTGGCACCCCTTCACGGAAGCCGGTCGACAGGTCGTCGAGGACGGTCACGGTGTGACCTGCCTCCAGCAGATGCGCGGCGACGACGCTGCCGACGTATCCCGCACCGCCCGTCACCAGGTACTTCTTACCGGGATTGCTCACTCGCTGGCTACCTCTCGCAGTCGCTGGGCCGCGGCCTCCGGTGGCACATCGTTGATGAACACGCTCATGCCGGACTCGGAGCCCGCGAGGAACTTCAGCTTGCCGGATGTGCGCCGGATGGTGAAAAGCTCCAGGTGCAGCCCGAACTCCTCCCGCCCGGGGATCCCGAACGGTGCCTGGTGCCAGGCGGAGATGTACGGGGTCGGCGGCTCCCCGGGGCCGAAGATCCGGTCGAATCGCCTCAAGAGTTCCAGATAGATCTGTGGGAACTCTGTGCGGGCGTCGTCGTCGAGCTCCCGCAGGTCGGGAACGCGGCGGCGCGGGTGCAGGTGGACCTCGTAGGGCCAGTGCGCCGCGTACGGCACGAAGGCGACCCAGTGCTCACCTTCGAGGACGACACGGGTGCCGTCGGCCAGTTCGCGGGCGACGACGTCGTCGAAGAGGTTGCGACCGGTCTCCGCACGGTGGGTTTCCGTCGAGCGCATCATCAGCTCGGTGCGCGGTGTGACGAAGGGGTAGCCGTAGATCTGCCCGTGCGGGTGGCCGAGCGTCACGCCGATCTCGGCGCCCCGGTTCTCGAAGCAGAACACCTGGGTGACCTGCGGGTGTTCGGCCAGCTCGGCGGTGCGGTCGGTCCATGCCTCCAGGACCAGGGCGGCCTGCTCCTCGGTGAGTCCGGCGAAGGACACGTCGTGGTCGGAGGTGAAGCAGACGACCTCGCAGCGGCCGGAGTCGCCGGCGAGTGAGGGGAAGCGGTTCTCGAAGACGGCGACGTCGTAGTGGCTGTCGGGGATCTCGCTCAGCCGGCCGTCCCGCGAGGGGCAGAGCGGGCACTCGTCGGCCGGCGGGTGGTACGTGCGCCCCTGGCGGTGCGAGGCGATGGCCACCGAGTCGCCGAGCAGCGCGTCGCGACGGATCTCCGAGGACGTCGAGACGGCGTCGAGCGGCCGCTGGTCCACGGCGTCGCGGACGGTGTCGTCCGCGGAGTCGTAGTAGATCAGCTCGCGGCCGTCGGCGAGGGTCGTAACCGTCTTCTTCACCAGGCTCCTCAAGGTAACCGCCCTCCAACAGAATCGCACATAACAAATCACAAGCCAACAGGCGAGTCAATGCCGCCACTAAGTGCGATCTTGCCGGGCGCCGACGACACCAGATCGGGACATTCCACCCCGCCCGATCACGATCAAACAAAGAACGCCACTCAAGCTGTTCAGTTTCTGAACACAAAGGCGTAGGTTCCGACGGGTTCAGTTCGGCAACGAAGCGAGTACCCCCCATGCACTATCTGGCCGAAGGGCTCCGGCTCCCCACGAACGGGCTCGATTACACAATCCTGGCGATCTATTTCGTCGTGGTGCTCGGCATCGGCTTCGCCGCCCGGGCCAGTGTGAAGACGAGCCTCGACTTCTTCCTCTCCGGACGGTCACTGCCCGCCTGGGTGACCGGTCTGGCCTTCGTCGCGGCAAATCTCGGGGCCACCGAGATCCTCGGCATGGCAGCGACCGGCGCGCAGTACGGCGTCGCGGTCGTCCACTGGTACTGGATCGGCGCCATCCCGGCCATGGTCTTCCTCGGCCTGGTGATGATGCCCTTCTACTACCGGTCGAAGGTCCGCTCCGTACCCGAGTACCTGCTCCAGCGCTTCGACAAGTCGGCGCACCTGCTGAGTTCCATACTCTTCGCCTTCGCGGCGATACTGATCGCGGGCGTGAACCTCTACGCCCTGTCGATCGTCGTGGAGGCGCTGCTCGGCTGGGACCGCTGGGTCGCGATCGTCGTCGCCGGCGTGTTCGTCCTCCTCTACATCACCATCGGCGGCCTCTCCTCGGCGATCTACAACGAGGTGCTGCAGTTCTTCGTCATCCTCGCCGCGCTGATCCCGCTCACCCTGCTCGGCCTCAAGCGCGTCGGCGGCTGGGACGGCCTGACCGGTTCGCTGGAGAAGAGCCACGGCGGGGACTTCCTCTCCGCCTGGAGCGGCACGGGCATCGGTGACGCCAACCCGCTCGGCGCCAACTGGCTGACGATCATCCTCGGCCTCGGCTTCGTGCTCTCCTTCGGCTACTGGACCACCAACTTCGCCGAGGTGCAGCGCGCCCTGTCGGCCAAGAACCTCTCGGCGGCCAAGCGCACCCCGCTCATCGCCGCGTACCCGAAGATCTTCATCGTCTTCGCCGTGATGATCCCGGGCCTGGTCGCCGCCGCCGTCTTCCCGAAGATCGGCACGCCCGGTTCGGACCTCACGTACAACGACGCCATCCCGCTGCTGATGCGGGAACTCCTGCCCAACGGTGTGCTCGGCATCGCGGTGACCGGTCTGCTGGCCGCGTTCATGGCCGGCATGGCCGCCAACGTGTCCTCGTTCAACACGGTGTTCACGACGGACATCTGGGCGCGGTACGTGATCAAGGACAAGCCCGACGCGTACTACCTGCGCTTCGGCCGGGTGATCACCGCGGTGGGTGTGCTGGCCTCCATCGGCACGGCGTTCATCGCCGCCAGCTTCTCCAACATCATGACGTACCTGCAGACGCTGTTCTCGTTCTTCAACGTCCCGATGTTCGTGGTCTTCATCATCGGAATGTTCTGGAAGCGCGCCTCGATGAAGTCCGGTGTCTGGGGCCTCGTCGCGGGCACGACGGCCGCGATGGTCAACTACTTCGTCGTCTACAAGCAGGGCATCGTCGACATCCCGACCGACCAGGGCGCCAACTTCGTCTCCGCGATCGTCGGATTCGTCGCCGGTGCGGTCGTCATGGTCGCCGTCACGCTCTTCACGGCACCCAGGCCCGAGGCCGAACTGGCGGGCCTGGTGTACGGCACCGAGTCCCCCGACGCGGACGAGGTCCCGGAGGAGGGCGACAGCGCCTGGTACCGCAGTCCCGCTCTCCTCGGCTGGGGCGCCATCGTCCTCGCCGCCCTGTGCTACCTGCCCTACTCGCTCTGATCGGAGGCACTCACCATGTCCGACCTGCACAAGGAAGTCTCCGAGCTGGAGCGCAAGTCCGCGACCGCGGCCCGGCTCTTCGACATCCGGCGGATCATCGGCGGTCTCTTCGTGGTCTATGGAGTGATCGTCACCATCGCCGGCATCAACCCGTCCGACGCCGACCTGAAGAAGGCCGAGGGCGTCCACATCAACCTCTGGACCGGCCTGGCCATGCTGGCCCTCGGGATCTTCTTCCTGGTCTGGATGAAGGTGCGTCCCGCCCAGGTGCCGGACGAGGCCCCCGGTACGCCGGAGAGCTGACCGCGGCACCCTTGCGGGGGCCGGACCGTCACGCGTTCACGCGAGGCCGTCCGGCCCCTGCGGCATTCCCGCCGCCGCCCGGTCCAGCAGTCCGGTACGGGCCGCGAGCGCCGCGGCCTCCAGCCGGGAGCCGACCCCCAGTTTCATCAGGACCCGCTGCACATGCGTACGCGCGGTGCTCGGCGCGATCCCCATCCCGGCGGCGATCAGCCGGGTGTCCTCGCCCTCGGCGACCCGTACCAGCACCTCGACCTCGCGCGGGGTGAGCATCTGCAGCAGCCGCTGCCCCTCGTCGTCCGGCTGGACCGCCGGGTGGAGCAGCTCGGCGAACGCGCCCCGCAGGAGCTGCGGGACGACCGCGGCCTCCCCCGCGCGGGCCTTGATCATCGCGCGTTCGACGCCTTCTATGCGTTCGTCGTGGCGGACGTAGCCGGCGGCGCCTGCGGCGAAGGCCGCCGCGATCCCGCGCGGGCTCGGCACCGGGCCGAGCACCACGACGGCCACCTGCGGGCGCTCCCGCCCGATCCGCACGATCGGGTCGAAGGTGCCCGGTTCGGCCGGTGTCGCCGTGCCGAACAGGCAGACTTCCGGTGCCCTGCTGACCACCAGTTCCGCGGCCCCGGACGTCGGCGCCGCTGCCGCGAGCACCCGGTGCCCGCGCAGTTTCAGCGCCGAGGCCAGCGCCTCGGCGAGCAGACGGTGATCATCGATCACCATGAGCCGCACGCCCATCGAGCAACCCCCATGTACTGCTGTGTAGCCCTCGAACAGGCCCCCCGGCCCTCTGACCCGGCAAGCTACACGCTTGTTCGACGTGGCGTGCCCCTTACTGGGCAGAAGCCCCCCAGAATGCCGAATTCTGCGTCATTCAGGGCTACTTGCGGGACGGAAAACGATCGGCCCTGCCGGCTGAATGATCAACCGACAGGGCCGCTGCTCACCCGCGGACGGGTCAGCCGGTGGTGAAGCTGACGACGAGGTACTGCTTGTCGTCCAGCGTGCTCTTGCGGGGCTCGCTGATCATCTTCTCGGAGATGAACAGCCGGCCCTTGTCGTAGATGTACTCGGCGTAGTACCCGGAGAACCCGGTCTCCGCGTCGCGCACCGCCTCGTCGCTCGGGTTCTCCATCAGCACGGTCTGCTTGAAGGTGGAACCGTCGATGGAGACGATCTGGCCGCCCTTGTCGTACGGGGGCTCCTTGTAGGCGATGACGTTGGTGCCGTCCATGCGCAGCGGGGTCAGCGTGTAGCGGTCGCCCGCGTCCGCCTTGCCGCCGACGAGCTTGCCGGTGGCCAGGTCGAAGGCGACGATCTCGTTCGTGTCGCCGTACTCGCCGCCGCCCTCGTGCTCCTCGGTCGGCACGTAGAGCTTGTTGCCGCCGACGGCCAGGGACTGGCACGTCTCGACCTCGGTGGAACCGCAGCGGCCGGCGTACTGGTCCGCGTCGGCAGAGATCCGGACGATCAGCTTGCCGGTGGCCGCGTTGATGGAGAAGAAGTCCGAGATCCCGCTGCCGTCACCGGCGGTGTCGCCGACATCGGCCGCGACGACGAGCGGCTTGGTGGAGACGATGCTCGCGTACTCCACACCGGCCGGCATGTTGTACGAGGACAGGGGGGCACCGGTCGTCGGGTTCAGTGCCTGGATGGTGAGCTGCGGGTCGTCGTAGGTACCGCACTTGCGGACCACGGCGAGGGCCTCGCCGCCGCCGTACCCCTTGTCGTAGCAGCCGTTGGTGTCGGTCTTCGGCTTCCACAGCTCCGCGCCGGTGGCGAGGTTGAACGCCGCGCCGCCGCTGGTGCCGCCCGCGGCGACCGTCGTCCCGCTGAGCGTGACCTCGCTGAACCTGATGGGCTCGTCACCGCTGGAGCTGGAGACGACCGACTTGTTCCACAGCAGCTTGCCGGTGTTCAGATCGAGGGCGCCGACCTGGTTGCACGACGGGTACTTGTCCGCCTTGGTCGGCTTGCCCTCCTCGAAGACGATGGCCGTCTTGTAGTCCTTGCTCATGTGCCGGGAGGCGGCGCAGAGCTGGCCGGGCAGCGGGATGGACCAGAGCTTGGTGCCCTTGGCCGGGTCGTAGCCGGCGATCTCGTACACACCGGTCTTCACGAACGCCTTGTCGGTGAGCCAGGAGCCCGTGACCGTGGTGGTGTCCGTGACCTTCGGCTGGGGGAGCTGGAAGCCGACCTCGGACTTGATGTCGGCCGGCGCCTTCTCGTTGCCGCCGCCGAGTCCGCTGCCTTCGCCGCCCTTGCCCTCGCCGCCGTTGGTGCCGGCCGAGGACGCCTCGTCCTTCTTGCCACCGTCGTCACCGCTGGTGGAGGCGTAGATGACTCCGCCGCCGACGATCAGCACCACCGCGACGACCGCGGCGACGATGATCTTCATCTGGGTGTTGAACTTCTTGCCGCCGTTGCCGCCCGGCTGCGGTGCGAGGTACTGCTGCTGCATCGGGGCGGTCGGGTAGCCGTACCCCTGCTGCGGGGGCATGCCGGGGTGCCCGGGCGGCGGTCCCTGCGGGAAGCCGTACCCGGGCTGGGTCGGGGGCTGTCCGGGCGGCGGGGCCTGCGGGTATCCGTAGGCGGGGTTCTGCGGCGGCTGTCCGGGCGGCGTCTGCGGGGTGCCGTAGCCACCGGGGGGCGGCTGCGGGGCACCGTAGCCACCGGGGGGCGGAGGCGGCGGGCTTCCGTAACCACCGGCGGGCGGGGTCGGCGGTGCGGCCGGGGGCTGCTTGGAGAAGCCGTCGGAGGGGGGCGGCGTCGGCGCGCCGAATCCGCCGGGAGGCGGGTCCTGCGGGGCGCCGAATCCGCCCTGGGGCGGCTCGTTGGGCGGCTGCGTCATGGCGTACGTACCTCTGAGGAGTCTGTGGAGAGGGGGCTGCGGGTGCGGCGGGAGGGCCGGGTCCCTCGGATGCCGTCGTGATACGTCACTTGCCGAAGGCCATCATCGTCTTCTGGGCCTTCTCCTCCTCGTCGTTCGAGGCGCTGACGCGTCCGCTGACGATGAAGGAACGGCCGCCCGCGTAGGCGATCTTCGACGTGAAGAAGGAACTCTCGATCCGGGTCGTCGAGTCCGGGTGCTGCAGGACCACCTTGGGCGCACCGCCGGCCGGTGCGAGGGTCGCGATCGCCCCGCCCTTGTCGTACGTGGCCTCCAGGTAGAGCAGCACGTTGCCGCCCTCCATGCGCAGCGGCTTCATGACGCGCTCGGCGGGAGCCGCCGCCTTCCACTTGGGCTTGCCGGTGTTCAGGTTGAACGCGATGACCTTGTTGGTGCGGCTGGTGCCGCTGGTGTCGTCCTCGGTCGCCATGTAGAAGGTGTTGGCGTCGGCGGCGACACCGGTGCAGCCCTCGAGCTGCTCACCGAAGATGGCGAAGTCGTGGCCGCAGTCGACGGAGAACTTGTCCTCCTTGTCGCCGACCAGCTGGGAACGGAGCGTGCCGTTCTCCTTGATGGCGAGGATGGACCACTTCTTCTCCTCGCGCTGGGTGAGGGAGACGACGAGCGGGCTCACCGAGTAGACCTTGTCGACCTCCCAGCCGCGCTGGGGCTTGTACGTCCACTTGGGCTTCCCGGTGGCCGGGTCGACCTCCTGGACCTGGTGCTGCGGGT
Source organism: Streptomyces sp. NPDC005566 (assembly GCF_040605575.1). Classification (NCBI taxonomy): domain Bacteria; kingdom Bacillati; phylum Actinomycetota; class Actinomycetes; order Kitasatosporales; family Streptomycetaceae; genus Streptomyces; species Streptomyces sp. NPDC005566. The sequence continues at coordinate 169,642 of NZ_JBEXDB010000005.1, forward strand.
TGTCCAGGTCGTCGGTGCGGCAGCTGGACGCCGCGATGAGCTTGGGGCCGCCGGCGAACGCGAACGGCTGGCAGTTGCCCGCCTGCTTACCGAACAGTTCCTTGCCGTCGCTGACCCGGTAGCCGTTGGAGTTGCTGGTGCGGCCGACGGTCACGGTGTCGCCGCTGATCGCCAGGCCGATGTCGGACATCAGGTCCCAGGTGCTGTTCTTCGTGATCGTCTTCTTCCAGCCGGGCTTGCCGGTGTTGAGGTCGATCATCTGCAGGACCGAGCAGTCCGCCTTGTCCGTGGTGCCGTTCTTCACACCGATGACGATCTTGCCGTCGGTGGTGGCCGTGCCGGGCGCCGCGCACATGTCGGCGGGCAGCGGAAGCGTCCACTTCTGCTTGCCGTCGGCGGCCGAGTAGCCGGAGACCGTGCGGTACATGCCCTTGACGATCGTGTCGCCGACGATCCACGGGCCGTACACGTCCGCGCCGTTGCGAGGGAGGTCGACGTCGTTCGTCGTCAGCCAGAGGACCTTCGCCTCACCGGGCTTGCGCCCGGCGTTCAGGTCGTCGTCGACCTCGCGGCCGTCGCCGTTGCCGTCACCCTCGTCGACGGTGGGCGAGGCGGTCGGGCCGGGCGCGGTGCTCGTCCTGGCGATGGGCTTCTTGTCGTCGTCGCTGCCGCTCGTGGCGAACCAGACGCCACCGCCGACGACCAGCAGTGCGGCCACGGCCGCGCCGATGATGATCGCGGGCTTCCCCTTGAAGGGGTTGCCGCCGGAGCCGCCGGGAGCGGGCGCGCCGGGGTACTGCTGCTGCGGGTAGCCGTAGCCGCCGGGCTGCGTCGGCTGGCCGTACGGGCCGGGCTGCTGGGCGTAGGGACCCGGCTGCTGGGCGTACGGGCCGGTCTGCGCGTCGTACGGGCCGGGCTGCTGGGCGTACGGGCCCGGGGCCTGCGGGTAGCCGTAGCCGGGGGTGCCGGCCGGTGCCTGCGGGTAGCCGTAGCCGGGTCCGCCCGGGGGCGGCGTCTGCGGGGGAGCCGGCGGCATCTGCGGCGGGGCGGCGGGCGGCGGCGTCTGCGGCGGGGACGGCTGGTTCCCGGGCGGCTGAGGAGTTCCCTGCGGCGGCTCCTGCGGAGCCCCGAAGCCTCCCTGCGGCGGTTGCTGGCTGGGCGGCTGGGTCATCAGTACGTCCCCCTTCGTGCGGTGCGGTCCGGTGCCCGGTTCGTTCTCCCCCGCGATTCCGCTGGGCTGAATTCCCCTCGGAAAGGAGCGAATCGGGCATGGCTTCCGCTGCGTTACGGCAGTCGAGCGGGGCTTCTTTGTACCACCCGCCCGACATCGAACACCGGATCGGTCCACCCCCTGTTCCCAAGGGAGAACCGGGCCGTGATGCCGCCGTTACGCGCGCGCCCGGGACCATCGGGACACCCGTCACCGAGGTTGCGTCAACTTGCCCCGTACCGGGAGCCTTTCACGGACCCTGCACTCTTTGCGCCGTACCGCTCCGTGACGCTCCCGCGCGGCGCAGCGCACACGGAACCCTCACTTGCCGAAGACCATGAGGGCCGTCATCGCTTTCTCCTCCTCGTCCTCGTCCGAGCTGATCCGCGTCGGAGCGAGGAAGAAACGGCCCCCCACGTAGGCGGCCTTGGGCGAGAAGACCGAGGACTCCGTCGCGGCCCCCGACGCCGGGTGCTGGAGCAGCGTCCTGGGTGCACCCCCGGTGGGCGCGATGACGGCGAGCGCACCGCCCTTGCTGTACGAGGGCTTCACGTAGACCAGTACGTCGGTGCCTTCCTTGCGCAGCGGCCACATGACCTGGTTGTCCGGCGCGGGCGCCTTCCACACGGTCCGGCCGGTGGCCAGGCTGAAGGCGATGACCTTGTTGGTCATCCCCTCGGAGGTGCTCTCGGGATTGGTCGACAGGTAGAACCTCTCCTTGTCGGCCGCGACCCCGACGCAGCCGTCGAGGTTGCTGCCCGACTCCACGGACTCCTCACCGCACCTCTGGGCGTAGTTCTCCGTGCCGCCGACCAGTTGGGAGCGGTAGGTACCGTCCTCGTTCAGGACGGCGATGGCCCACTCCTCGTCCTTCTTGATCGAGATGACGAGCGGACTCGACGAGTACACGTGCGCGACCTTCCAGCCGGCCTTGACCTCGTACGTCCATTTCGGCGCACCGGTGACCGGGTCGACCTCCTGGAGCTGCTGCCGGACAGGGTCGACGGGCTCGGCCTGGCAGCTGACGGCGGCGATCATCCTCGGACCGCTCGTGAAGGCGAACGGCTGGCAGACACCCTCTCGTCCGCCGAAAAGCTTCGTGCCGTCACTGATCCGGAACGCGTCCGTGTTGCCGGTGCGTCCGAAGGTCACCGTGTCCCCGTTGACCGACATCGCGACATGCGACAGACCGTCCTGGATGCCGGTGCGGTCGACGGTCTTCTTCCAGCCCGCCCTGCCGGTGCGCAGGTCGATCATCTGCAGGACCGAGCATTCCGCCTCCTGCTCAGAGACGTTGTCCTCGATGCCTACGACGATCTTGCCGTCGGCGGTGGGCTGCGTCGGTGCCGCGCAGAGGTCGGTGGGCAGCTTCAGGGTCCACTTCTCGGATCCGTCGGCGACCGAATAGCCGGAGACCGTGCGGTAGATGGCCTTGACGACCGTGTCGCCCGCGAACCACGGGCCGTACTGCTCGTCCCCGTACTGCGGCAGGTCGATACCGCTCTCCCGGATCCACAGCACCTTCGCCTCGCCGGGCTTGCGCTCGGCGTTGATGCCGGCGGCGGTCGGAGCGTTGCTCTTCCCGTCCTTCTCGCCCGTCGTGGGCGAGACGCTCGGCGTCCCGGTTCCGCCGCCCGACACGGGTTGCTTCTTACCCGTCCCACCGTCGCCGCTCGTCGCGAACCAGACGCCCCCGCCGACGAGCAGCAGCACGGCGAGCACGGCCCCGACGACCAGCGCGGGCCTGCCCTTGAACGGTCCGCGCCCGCCCCCGTTCCCGGGCCCACCGGGGTGCGGCGGCTGCGGGTGGTCGTGCGGCCGGGGGTACGGGTACGGCCCGGGTTGCCGGGCGTAGGGCCCCGGCTGCTGGGCGTACGGGCCGGGTTGCTGCCCGTACGGTCCGGGCTGCGCACCCTGTGCGGGCGGGTAGCCGTACCCTGGCGCGGGCGGGGGGTCGTACGGTGCCCCGAAGCCTCCCTGCGGCGGTTGCTGACCGGGCGGCTGGGTCATCGGTACGTCCCCCTTCGTGCGGTGCGGTCATGACTTTCGCGACGGTACGACCGTCGAGCGGGGCCGTCACTCACCGAAGACCATCACGGTCTTGATCTTCGCCTCGTCCTCGTCGTTGTCCGAAACGACCAGCGGGTTGGTGAGGACGGTGCGGCCGTCCACGTAGGCGGCCTTCGGCGACATCATGCTCCGCTCGGTCCCGGCGGACGCAAGCGGGTGCCTCAGCACCGTCCGCAGGTCACTGCCGTCGGCCGAGAGCGTGGCGATCGCTCCGGCCTTCTTCCATGCCTCCACGTGGACGAGCACCTTCCCGCCCTCCATACGCATCGGCTCCATCACCTGTCCGGGCGGGGAATCGGCCTTCCACTTGGGCTTGCCGGTGTCCAGGTCGAAGGCGATGACCTTGTTGGCGAGCCCGGTGCCTCTGCTCTCGGCCCCGGTCGACCGGTAGAAGGTGTCGGCGTCGGCCGCCACCCCGCCGCAGCCGTCCAGGTTCTTGTTGGAGTCGTCCATCGCGCAGTCCATCGAGAACTCCTCGGCGCCGGAGTCGATCCGTGAGCGGAGGGTGCCGTCGTCGTTCAGGGCGACGACCCTGAACTCCCCCACCTTCCTCAGCGAGAGGACCAGCGGCGAGACCGAGAACACCTTGTCGACGGTCCAGCCCGTCGAGATCTTGGCGGTCCACTTCGCCCTGCCGGTGGCCGGGTCGACCTCCTGGATCTGCATGTTCGGCTGACCGTCGGCCGTGAAGGGGCAGCCGGCGGACGCGATGACCCGGGGGCCGCTGGTGAAGGCGACCGGCTGGCAGTTGCCCGGCTGCTGGGCGAACACCTCCTTACCGTCGTCGACCCGGTAGGCGTTGGTGCCGGCAGCGCGCCCGTACGTCACGGTGCCGCCGTTGATGGACATGGCCACATCCAGCTGGATGTCCACCTTGTGGACCTTGGGAACCGTCTTCTTCCAGCCCTGCTTGCCCGTTCTCAGGTCGATCATCTGCAGGACGGAGCATTCCGCGTCCTCGGCGGTGCTCTCCAGGACGCCGATGACGATCTTCCCCTCGGTGGTGGGCAAGGTGGGCGCCGCGCAGATGTCGGTGGGCAGCCGCAGGCTCCACTTCTCCTTGCCGTCGGCCATCGCATAACCGGAGACAGTGCGCCACATGCCCTTGGCGATCATGTCGCCGAACAGCCACGGGCCGTGCACGTAGGCTCCGCTGCTGGTCAGGTCCACATCGTTGTTCCGCAGCCAGAGGACCTTCCCCTCCCCCGGCTTCCGCCCTTCGTTGAGCTCTGCGGCCGTGGGGCCGGTGCCGGCTCCCGCTGCAGCTGCGGAGGGGGAGCCGCTCGGCTGCCCGGGGTCCGCGCTCCGGCTCTCCCCCGCAACAGGCTTGTCGTCGTTCCCGTCACCGTCGCCGGTGGCCAGCCGGACACCGCCGCCCGCGATCAGCAGCACGGCGAGCACCGCGCCGATGAGCAGAGCGGGCCTGCCGCCGAACGCCTTGGGACGGCCCGGCCCGCCGGGTGCGCCGGGTGCGGGGCCACTGCCGTGCTGCTGCTGCTGCGGGTAGCCGTCACCGCCCTGCGGCGGGTAGGCGTAACCACCCTGCGGAGGCTGCCCGTATGCGGTGGGTGACGGCTCGTACGGAGCCCCGAAGCCCTCCTGCGGTGGTTGCCATCCGGGCGGCTGGGTCATCGGTGCATCCCCCTCTGTACGGCAGAACTACCGCACAGTCAGAACATTCCGGGCGGCCCTACTTTCTACCACCCGCACCACACGCCCCACCTACCCCACTCACCCCACCGCACCTGCCAAGGGTCAGGCGTCCTCGGCCAGTTCGAGCCAGCGCATCTCCAACACGTCGCGCTCCGCAACCAGTTCACGCAGTTCGGCGTCCAGTTCGGCCACCTTCCCGAAGTCGGTGGCGTTGTCGGCGATCTGCGCGTGCAGCGCGGTCTCCCTGGTGGACATCTTGTCGAGCTGCCTCTCGACCTTCTGCAGTTCCTTCTTCGCCGCACGCGCCGCCTGCGGCGAAACAGCCTCGGCCCCTGCGGCCTTCGGCGCCTGGGAGAAGGCGGCGGCGGACGGTGTGGCCGCCTCCTCCATCCGCTGCCTGCGCTCCAGGTACTCGTCGATACCGCGCGGCAGCATCCGCAGCGCCTTGTCGCCGAGGAGCGCCATCACGCGGTCCGTGGTCCGCTCGATGAAGAACCGGTCGTGGGAGATCACGATCATCGACCCGGGCCAGCTGTCGAGGAGGTCCTCCAGCTGCGTGAGGGTCTCGATGTCCAGATCGTTGGTGGGCTCGTCGAGGAAGAGGACGTTGGGCTCGTCCATCAGCAGACGCAGGATCTGCAGCCGGCGCCGCTCGCCACCGGACAGGTCGCCGACCGGGGTCCACTGCTTCTCCTTGGAGAAGCCGAACTGCTCGCAGAGCTGCCCCGCGGTCATCTCGCGGCCCTTGCCGAGGTCGACCCGGTCGCGTACCTGCTGAACCGCTTCGAGCACCCGCAGGTTCGGGTTGAGCTCGGTGACCTCCTGGGAGAGGTACGCCAGCTTCACGGTCTTGCCGACGATCACCTTCCCGGCGGCCGGCTGTGCGTCGCCCTGCGTACGGGACGCCTCGGCGAGCGCCCGCAGGAGGGAGGTCTTGCCCGCACCGTTCACTCCGACCAGGCCGATCCGGTCGCCGGGGCCGAGCTGCCAGGTGAGGTGGGTGAGCAGGGTCTTGGGCCCGGCCTGGACCGTCACGTCCTCCAGGTCGAAGACGGTCTTGCCGAGGCGGGCGTTGGCGAACTTCATCAGCGCGCTGGTGTCGCGCGGCGGCGGCACATCGGCGATCAGTTCGTTGGCCGCCTCGATGCGGTAGCGCGGCTTGGACGTACGGGCGGGGGCTCCGCGCCGCAGCCAGGCCAGCTCCTTGCGCATCAGGTTCTGCCGCTTGCCCTCCTCGGTGGCGGCGATCCGCTCCCGTTCGGCCCGGGCGAAGACGTAGTCGCTGTAGCCGCCCTCGTACTCGTGGACCGCACCGCGCTGGACGTCCCACATGCGGGTGCAGACCTGGTCGAGGAACCACCGGTCGTGGGTGACGCAGACGAGGGCGGAGCGCCGGGCCCGCAGATGGCCGGCCAGCCAGGAGATTCCCTCGACGTCGAGGTGGTTGGTGGGCTCGTCGAGGACGATCAGGTCCGGCTCGCCGATGAGCAGCTTGGCCAGCGCGATCCGGCGCCGCTCGCCGCCGGAGAGCGGGGCGATGACGGTGTCCAGGCCGTGTTCGAAGCCCGGCAGGGCGAGCCCGCCGAAGAGACCGGTGAGGACATCGCGGATCTTGGCGCTGCCCGCCCACTCGTGGTCGGCGAGGTCGCCGATGACCTCGTGCCGGATGGTGGCCTTCGGGTCGAGGGAGTCGTGCTGGGTGAGGACACCGAGGCGCAGCCCACCGTTGTGGGTGACCCGGCCGGTGTCCGCGTCCTCCAGCTTGGCGAGCATCCGGATGAGCGTCGTCTTGCCGTCGCCGTTGCGGCCGACGACGCCGATCCGGTCGCCCTCGGACACCCCGAGGGATACACCGTCGAGCAGGGCACGGGTGCCGTACACCTTGCTGACCTGCTCGACATTGACCAGATTGACGGCCATTTCACTCCTGTTTCGGGGATCCCTGCGTCGGGGACCGGTCTACCTACGCTCGACGTCCCAGGGTAGTCGCCGCGGGAGGTGCGATAGCGTGCGGCGATCGATCATGGGACAGAACCCCTGGTCGGAGCGGTTCGGATCATCTCTGGGGTGGGGACTTCATGATGCGCGGTGCGGTACGGACGCTGGTTCCGGCGGTCCTGGCGGCGGTGGCACTGGCCGGCTGTTCGTCGCCCGACAGCGGCACGTCCGGGACGGATCCGGAGAGCAGGGCGACGGACCCGGCGGGCAGCGGCGGGACCGACGGGGCGAAGCCCGTCGCCAAGGGCAGCACCCTCGGCGGCGCCGGCTCGCCCTGCGCGCTGCCCGTCACCTTCGACCTCGCGGCGGACTGGAAGCCGGCGGCCGTCGAGGTCGATCCCGGCTCCGACCTGGCGGCCCTGGGTGAGCAGGGCCCGGTCACGATGGTCTGCGAGATCGACGCGAAGCCGGCGGGGAACATCGGCTACCTCCGGGTCTGGCAGGGGAAGGCCTCCGACGGCGACCCGCGGAAGGTGCTGGAGGCGTTCGTGGCGGGCGACCCGAACGCGGCCGAGGCGACGTACACACGGACGAAGGCCGGCTCCCTGGCCGCAGCCGAGGTCGGTTACTCGGTGAGCAGCGAGCTGCTGGACGAGCCGAAGACCGAGCGCGCCTTCGCGGTCGCCACACCCGAAGGCCCGGTCGTCGTGCACCTGGGCGGGCTGGACTCCGAGGAGCACCGGCAGATGCTTCCGGCGTACGAACTGGTGAAGAAGACCCTGAAGCTCGGCTGACGTGGCGGGCGGCCGACGCGGCGCCTCGTGCCGACGCCGCCACTACGGCCGCTGAACCGTCGCCCCCGGTGCGGGGGACACGGCGGCCCGCGCGCTGCGGCAGGTGCCCGAGGTCCGCAGCGCGTCGGCCACCTTCTCCGCGGACTCCGCGTCCGCCACCAGGAACGCCGTGGTCGGCCCGGACCCCGAGACCAGTGCGGCCAGGGCGCCTGCGGCGGTGCCCGCCGCCAGGGTGCCGGCCAGCGAGGGGCGAAGGGAGAGCGCGGCGGCCTGGAGGTCGTTGCTCAGGGCGCCGGCCAGTGCGGCGGTGTCCCCGGCGCGCAGCGCGTCCAGGAGCGCGGCCGACGCCGTCGGCTCGGGCACCCGCGTACCGGCGGTGAGCCGGTCGAACTCGCCGTACACCGCGGGGGTGGAGAGTCCGCCGTCGGCCACCGCGAAGACCCAGTGGAAGGTTCCGCCGACGTCGACGGGGGTCAGCTGTTCACCGCGCCCGACTCCGAGTGCCGCCCCGCCGACCAGGCTGAACGGCACGTCGCTGCCCAGTTCGGCGCAGATGGCGAGCAGCTCGTCCGGGGTCGAGCCGGTGGACCACAGGGCGTCGCAGGCCAGCAGGGCGGCCGCGCCGTCGGCGCTGCCGCCCGCCATGCCGCCCGCGACGGGGATGTCCTTGTCGATGTGGATGTGCACATCGGGGGCGATGCCGTGCCGTTCGGCCAGGGCGATCGCGGCACGGGCGGCGAGGTTGGTGGCGTCGAGCGGTACCTGGGCGGCGTCGGGGCCCGAGCAGGTGACGCACAGGGCGTCGGCGCGGGTGACGGTGACCTCGTCGTACAGGCCGACGGCGAGGAAGACGTTGGCCAGGTCGTGGAAGCCGTCGGGGCGCACCGCGCCCACCGCCAGCTGCGCGTTGACCTTGGCGGGGACGCGGACGGTGACGCCGGGGGTCATGCGGAGGGCTCCGGCTTGTTCTCGGCGATGGCCGCGAACTCCTCGACCGTCAGCGCCTCGCCGCGTGCCTGCGGCGAGACTCCCGCGGCGACCAGGGCGGCCTCGGCGGCGGGCGCGGAGCCCGCCCACCCGGCCAGGGCCGCGCGCAGCGTCTTGCGGCGCTGGGCGAAGGCGGCGTCGACGACCGCGAAGACCTCGGCCCTGCTCGCCGTGGTCGCGATCGGCTCGGTGCGCCGCACCAGGGAGACCAGCCCCGAGTCGACGTTCGGCGCGGGCCAGAAGACCGTGCGCCCGATGGATCCGGCGCGCTTGACGTGGGCGTACCAGTTGGCCTTGACCGACGGCACGCCGTAGACCTTGTTGCCCGGCCCGGCGGCCAGCCGGTCCGCGACCTCGGCCTGCACCATCACGAGCGTCCGCTCGATGGTGGGGAAGCGCTCCAGCATGGTGAGCAGGACCGGTACGGCGACGTTGTACGGAAGGTTCGCGACCAGCGCGGTGGGCGCGGGGCCGGGAAGTTCCTTCACGAGCATCGCGTCCGAGTGGACCAGCGCGAAGCGGTCGGCCCGTCCCGGGAGCCGGGCGGCGACCGTGGCCGGCAGGGCGCCCGCGAGCACGTCGTCGATCTCGACGGCGACGACCCGGTCGGCCGCCTCCAGCAGGGCCAGGGTCAGTGAACCCAGGCCGGGCCCCACCTCGACCACCACGTCGTCGGACCGCACCTCGGCGGTCCGGACGATCCTGCGGACCGTGTTGGCGTCGATGACGAAGTTCTGGCCGCGCTGCTTCGTGGGGCGTACGCCCAGTGCTGCGGCCAGCTCGCGGATGTCTGCGGGGCCCAGGAGGGCGTCGGGCTCTGTGGTGCTCACCCGTTAAGCCTACGGCCGCTGCGGGGACCGGGGCCCGCCCCCCGCCGACGGCAGGGTCTCGCGGTGCACGACGACCTCGTCGCCGTCGTCGAGCCCGCTGCCGGGGGCCGGCGCGACGAGGTCGCGGGCGCCGACCGTGAGGCCCCGGTCGTCCAGGAGCTCCCCGACGTCGTCCGCGAAGGTGTGCACGGTGCGCGGTTCGCCGTCGACGCTGAGCTCGATGGCTTTGTCCTGGGCGAGGAAGGCCGAGGTGCCGCCCGCCAGGAAGGCGACCACCAGAGCCTGCGCGAGGAGCCCCTGAAGGCTCTCGGGGGCGCTCCGGTGCCTGGCGGCCGCTGCCCGCCGGGCGGCGGCCCTGCGCCCGGTCGTCACGTCCGGGGCCGTCGCCTGCCGGGGTACCAGGGGTGTGTCGAGCACCGTCGGGTCGTGCACCGGCAGGACGCCCGGCCACCCTCCGGCGACGATCGTCCGCTCCTCGTGGAGGGAGCGCGGCGCTGCCGGAGCCGGGACCTCTTTCGTACGCCGACCGGCGCGTGGTGCGCGATGACTGCCCTGCGAATGGCCCACGACGCTCCAGGAGTTCCGGCCGGCCGACCCGTTGCGCGGGGACGATAGCGGAGCCCCGGTCACTGTTCACAGTTGTATGACTGCGCAGCGTGGCGAAGCGGGCGTCCCGGGTTCGCGTCAGAAATCGAACGCGCGGGCCGTGTTGTCGTAGACCGCGGCGGCCAGGGCGTCCTCGTCCGTCCCCCGGACCTCGGCCATCGCACGGAGCGTCACCGGAATGAGGTAAGGCGCGTTGGGCCGTCCGCGGTACGGGGCGGGGGTGAGGAAGGGTGCGTCCGTCTCGACGAGGACGAGCTCCGTCGGAGCGACGGCCAGCGCGTCGCGCAGCGGCTGGGCGTTCTTGAAGGTGACGTTGCCCGCGAAGGACATGAAGTACCCGGCCGCCGCGCAGATCCGGGCCATGTCGGCGTCTCCGGAGTAGCAGTGGAAGACGGTCCGCTCCGGTGCGCCCGCGTCGGCGAGGATGCGCAGCACGTCCGCGTGCGCGTCACGGTCGTGGATGACGAGGGCCTTGCCGTGCCGCTTGGCGATCTCGATGTGGGCCCGGAAGGACTCCTCCTGGGCGGCCATGCCCTCGGGGCCCGTACGGAAGTGGTCGAGGCCGGTCTCGCCGACCCCGCGTACGTGGTCGAGGGCGGCCAGTGCGTCGATCTCGGCGAGCGCCTCGTCCAGCGCCGCCCTGCCGCCCGGCTCCCGGACCCCCTGGCGCGCCGAGCCGTCCGGGTCACCGTGCACGATGCGCGGCGCCTCGTTGGGGTGCAGGGCGACGGAGGCGTGCACGGAGGCGTGGGCCGCCGCGGTCTCGGCGGCCCAGCGCGAGCCCTTCACGTCGCAGCCGACCTGGACGACGGCGGTCACGTTGACCGCCGCGGCCCGGGCCAGGCCCTCCTCGACGGTTCCGTCCTGCATGTCCAGATGGGTGTGCGAATCGGCGACCGGAACCCGGAGGGGTTCGGGCAGCGGCGGGGCGTCCGTACGGCTCATGCCCACGACTCTACGAGGGCATGAGCTCCGCCTCACCGCCGGTGGAAGGGATGCAGCAGATCGGACAGCTGCCAGTGGTGCGGTGCGTCGCCCTGTGCCGGTACGGCGGCGGGTACGGGCTCCTTTTCGACGGCCTTCTTCGGATGCGCGGGCTGCTGACGGAGCAGCTGCTGCACGGTGGAGACCCGGCCGGCCCGCATGATGCGGACCACATGACCGCCGCAGTTCGCGCACGTCGGAGTGGACAGCGGTGAGGGCACGCGCTCCCCGTCCGCCTTGTACACCACGAACGCGTTGCCGGACCCGTCCACGTGGTGCTCTATCTCGTAGGCCTGTTCCCAGCCGTATCCACACCTCATGCAGGCGAAGGCGTACGCCTCGTGCACGGTGGTTGCTGCGATCTCACTCATGCCTGCTCCTCTTGTCCGCCGGACAAGCACTCCGGACAAGCACTCCGGGTCGTGCGTTCCACCCTCCAGTGGACGCCTTTCCCGGCGGCAACGCACCAGGTCTGCCGAGTGTTGGAACGCTCTTGGCCCATCCATGGGCTGGGGGCCGGGTACGCGGCTCGGGCTTTACATTTCAGGTTAGTCCTTTGCCCTGCGCGTGGCCGGTCCCGGCCGCGTTCTTTGCCGCGACGACCGCATCGAAGACCTCGCGCTTGGGCAGGCCGACATCGGCGGCGACGGCGGCGATGGCCTCCTTGCGCCGCTCCCCCGCCTCCTCGCGCACCTGCACCCTGCGCACCAGCTCGGCGGCGTCCAGCCCCTCGTTCCCGGTGTCGGTGGCTCCCTCGACCACGACGGTGATCTCGCCGCGCACTCCTTCGGCCGCCCACTGCGCCAGTTCGCCGAGCGGCCCGCGCTTCACTTCCTCGTACGTCTTGGTCAGCTCACGGCACACGGCGGCCCTGCGGTCCGCGCCGAACACCTCGGCCATCGCGGCCAGGGTGTCGTCCAGCCGGTGCGGTGCCTCGAAGAAGACCATCGTGCGGCGTTCTGCGGCGACCTCGCGCAGCTTTCCCAGCCGCTCGCCCGCCTTACGGGGCAGGAAGCCCTCGAAGCAGAACCGGTCGACCGGCAGGCCGGACAGCGCGAGCGCGGTCAGGACCGCGGACGGCCCCGGTACCGCGGTGACCTTGATGTCCTTCTCCACGGCCGCGGCGACGAGCCGGTACCCGGGGTCGGAGACGGACGGCATTCCGGCGTCGGTGACCAGCAGGACACGCGCGCCGTTCACCAGTGCCTCGACGAGTTCCGGCGTACGCGCCGACTCGTTGCCCTCGAAGTAGGAGACGACACGCCCCGTCGTGTGGATGCCGAGCGCCTGGGTGAGCCGGCGCAGCCTCCGGGTGTCCTCGGCGGCCACGACATCGGCCGTCTCCAGTTCGGTGGCGAGGCGTGGCGGGGCGTCCGCCACGTCGCCGATGGGGGTCCCTGCGAGTACGAGCGTTCCAGTCGTTCCAGTCACATCGGCCATCCTCCCAGGACGGGCGGCACCACTCGCACAGATGCGTTCCCTACGATGGCGCCGTGACGAGTACTGCGCCCGAAGCCCGACAGGGCCACGACGCCGGGAACGATGCCGGCGACCAGCCGCATTCCTGGCAGCAGCGGCTGCGCCGCTTCGGCCATTCCCCGCGGCCGGGAACCGGGCTGCGCGAGCGGCTGATTCCGCCGTACACCCGCCCGGGAGGCCAGTTCTGGGACGTGCTCGGCGTGCCCGGGACCCTGGCGGGCCACCTGGTCCGCTGGTCCGCCTGGGGCGGGCCGCTCCTGGTGGCACTGGTGGCCGGGGTGCTGCGGTTCTGGAACCTGGGCAGCCCGAAGGCGGTGATATTCGACGAGACGTACTACGCCAAGGACGCCTGGGCGCTCGTCAACCAGGGGTACGAGGGCGCCTGGCCCAAGGACGTCGACAAGCTGATCCTGAAGGACCCGTCCTCGGTGGACATCCCGGTGGACCCCGGCTACGTCGTGCATCCGCCGGTCGGCAAGTGGATCATCGGTTTCGGCGAGCAGATCTTCGGCTTCACCCCGTTCGGCTGGCGGTTCATGGTGGCGCTGCTCGGCACCGTCTCGGTGCTGATGCTGTGCCGGATCGGCCGGCGGCTCTTCCGTTCGACGTTCCTGGGCTGCCTCGCGGGCACGCTGCTGGCCGTGGACGGGCTGCACTTCGTGATGAGCCGCACGGCGCTGCTCGACCTCGTGCTCATGTTCTTCGTGCTCGCGGCGTTCGGCTGCCTCCTCATCGACCGTGACTGGGCCCGCCGCAGACTGGCCGCCGCGCTGCCGGTCGACGAGGACGGCGTGCTGCGCCCGGACGCCCACGTCGCCGAGACGCTCCGCCTCGGCTGGCGTCCGTGGCGGATCACCGCCGGTGTGATGCTCGGCCTGGCCTTCGCCACGAAGTGGAACGGGCTGTACATCCTCGCCGCGTTCGGTGTGATGGCGGTGCTGTGGGACGTGGGCGCGCGGCGCACGGCGGGTGCGCAGCAGCCGTACCGGGCCGTGGTCCTGCGGGACCTGCTGCCCGCGTTCGTCTCGACGGTGCCGGTCGCGATCGGCACGTACCTCGTCTCGTGGACCGGCTGGATCGTCACGGACAAGGGCTACTACCGCAACTGGGCGGCCACCGAGGGCAAGGGCGGCAGCTGGACCTGGCTGCCGGACTGGCTGCGCAGCCTGTGGCACTACGAGAACCAGGTGTACGAGTTCCATGTCGGCCTGACCTCCGGCCACACGTACCAGTCCAACCCGTGGAGCTGGATCGTGCTGGGCCGCCCCGTCTCGTACTTCTACGAGGAGAAGGCGGGCTGCCTCACGTCGGAGACCGGCAAGTGCGCCCGCGAGGTGCTGGCGATCGGTACGCCGTTGCTGTGGTGGGCGGGGTGCGTGGCGCTGCTGTACGTGCTGTGGCGCTGGTTCTTCCGCCGTGACTGGCGCGCGGGCGCGATCGCGTGCGGTGTGGCGGCGGGCTGGGTGCCCTGGTTCTTCTACCAGGAGCGGACGATCTTCCTCTTCTACGCGGTCGTGTTCGTGCCGTTCCTGTGCCTCGCGGTGACGATGATGATCGGCGCCCTTCTGGGCCCGGCGGCCGGCACCGGGACCACACGCGAACTGGGTCTGAGCACCGGGGATCCGACCGGCGAACGCAGACGGACCCTGGGAGCGATCGCGGCGGGCGTGCTGGTGCTGCTGATCGTCTGGAACTTCGTCTATTTCTGGCCGCTCTACACGGGCACGTCCCTGCCGGACACCTCCTGGCGGGACCGGATGTGGCTGGACAGCTGGGTGTAGCGGGCTCAATGGGCCGGCAGGGCCACGCGTACCCGCCGGCCCTGCCCTGCCGGAGCCCCGGTACGCCAACAGGGCCTGGACCGCGCGTCGCGGTCCGGGCCCTGTCCCGTGCGGTGCCGCCCTGGGGCGGCGGTGCGTCAGCTCTGTGCGGTGTCGTCGCCCGTCTGCTCCGCGCCCTCGGCCGCGGCTGCCTTCTCGCGCATCTTGCGCACCAGCTCCGCCTTCTGGTCGGCTGCACCCTGGCGGTCGAGGTTGCGGTGCGGACCGTTGTTCTGCCGTTCGGCACGGGACAGCCTCTTGCGCTGGCCGCCGCCCATGCCCACGGGGTTGTTGATGTTCTTGCTCACGGTCACGGGTTCTCCCGGTAATGATGTGGAGTGATCTACGGATTCGTCGGTGGGGGCGGGCGGCGACGTCGGAGGACGTCAGCAGGGGCCCGTGACGCTCTCACTCGTGAATCGGCGTCTGGAAGAACATGCCAAAGACGTTACCCGGTTCCGCCGGTACCGCACACCAACCGTTTCGCCGCCCCGGCCGGAGAGCGTGCCTCCGGCAGGTCCCGCTCGTCCTCAGCGGTGCGGGAGGTCGTCGAAAGGCCTGTCCCGGAGCCCTGGGGCGCCATAGTGTCAGGGCCATGGACGGGCAGTGGGCCGTGGTCGTAGGGGCGGGACTCGGCGCCAGCGGGGCGATTGTCGGCGCCCTCACCACGTGGGCGAGCTCACGGCTCCAGGCCCGCTCGCAGGTGAACGTGGTACGGCTGCAGCACAGTGCCGCCCATGATGCCGAGACGATCGCCCGCAAGCGCGCGGCGTACTCGGATCTGGTCCTGTCCGTCGACACCGTCCGCCGCCAGATGCGGATCGTCCGGCAACACGTGCAGGGCACGCCGGGCACCGACAGCGAACTCCAGGCCGAGCGCGACGCCGTTCACGACCGGATACGCGAGATGCAGGCTGCCGAATGGGTCCTGCGGCTCATGCTGTCCGATGACGAGCAGGCAGCGGTCACCGGTCTCGTGGATGCGGTCTACACCGCCCATCAGGCACTCGTCGAGGATGTTGAGGAGTGGCTGGAAAGTACGCCGACGAGCGGGATGCGCGAGCCGGGGGACACGACCCGCTACCGCCGCACGACAGCTGCCGTTCAGGCCCAGATGATGGCGTTCGCGGGCATTGCGCACGCCCGGCTGTACGCCCGGGGAGCACGCGAGGCAGGCACGACCGCCCGGAGACGGCCCCGGCGCCGTCCGTAGGCCCCAGCGGCCCTACGCCCTGACCGGGAACGTGAGCTCTCCAACCGCGGGGCGTACGACTGCTTCTGGCCTCTCCACGGGGACATCGCTCCCGAAGAACCCCTGACGGGACCGTATGTGGCTGGACGGCTGGGCACGAGGACGGAAGAAAGCGCTCTCGCGCAGACCGTCGCGGTCCGATAACAACCTCCTCAGCCCTCACGCCTGTCCCGTACAGTGCCGAGGACATCCCCCCTGAACACGTTCAAGGGGGACTCCTGGGGAGGGGACTGCACAGATGCGCAGTGGAGCGAAAGTCGCCGTTGTGGGCGGGGTGTTCGTGCTTGTGGCCGGAGGGCTCGGCTACGGCGCGTACAGCGTGGTGCTGGGCGGCGGCGGGGCCGATGGTACGGAGTCCGCGTCCGCGTCCTCCGAAGTGAGAACGGGACCGCCCAGCAAGTCCGAGATCGAGGAGACCTCGAAGGGATTCCTCAAGGCATGGGCGTCCGGCGACGCGACGGCCGCCGCCCTGCTCACCAACAACCGGGACATCGCCGAGCCGCTGCTGACCGGCTACGGCGAAGAGGCCCACGTCACCAAGGCGGTGATCACCCCCGGCGCGGCCGTCGGCACGAAGGTCCCGTACACGGTGAAGGCCACGGTGTCGTACGAGGGGAAGACCAAGCCCTGGTCGTACGCCTCCGAACTGACCGTCGTACGCGGCCTGACCACGGGCAAGGCCCTCGTCGACTGGCAGCCCACGGTGATCCACCCTCAGTTGACCGAGGGCGCGTCGCTGAAGACCGGCGAGTCCTCGACGGCGGCGATCGAGGCCGTCGACCACAACGGCAAGGTGCTCGACAAGGAGAAGTACCCCTCGCTGGGCCCGATCATCGACGCCCTGCGTGAGAAGTACGGGGACACCACCGGCGGTTCTCCCGGCATCGAGACGTGGGTGCAGTCCGAGGCCGAGGACGTACCGAACACCACCCTGCTGACCCTGGCCAAGGGCAAGCCGGGCCGGCTGCAGACCACCCTCGACAAGAACGTGCAGGCGGCGGCGGAGCAGGCGGTGAAGCGGTTCCCCGAGACGTCCGTGGTGGCGGTCCAGCCCTCGACCGGTGCGATACAGGCCATCGCCAACAACCGGGCGGACGGCTACAACGCGGCGATGACGGGCCAGTTGGCCCCCGGCTCCACGATGAAGATCGTGACGGCCGCGATGATCATCCAGAACGGTCTCGGGAGCATGAACGAGAAGGTGGAGTGCCCTTCGACCGTCTCGTGGGAGGGAGTGACCTTCCACAACCTGAAGGACTTCTCGATCGCCGCCCCCACGCTGCGGGACGCCTTCGCCCGGTCCTGCAACACCACCTTCATCAAGCCCGTCAAGTTGCTGGGCGCACGGGCCGGTACGGCCCTCGGTCAGGAAGCGCGCGACTACTTCGGGCTCGGGCAGGACAACTGGAAGACCGGCCTGCAGTCCTTCGACGGCAGCATCCCCGAGTCCTCGGGAGCCGAGACGGCGGCCTCCTACATCGGTCAGGGCAAGCTCCTCATGAGCCCCCTGAACATGGCGTCGGTCACCGCGACCGCGAAGCAGGGCGCCTTCAAGCAGCCCTACATCGTCCCCCGCGAGCTGGACGGCCGGCCGTTCGCCACCGCCCGCCCCCTGCCGGGCAGCGTGGCACAGCAGCTGCGGGAGATGATGCGCTACACCGCGACCGGCCCCAGTGGCACCGGCAGGGCCGCCATGTCCTCGGTCGGCGGCGACAAGGGCGCCAAGACCGGCTCGGCCGAGGTCGACGGACAGGGCACGTCCAACAGCTGGTTCACCGGCTTCAGCAACGACCTCGCGGCCGCCGCGGTCGTCCAGTCCGGCGGCCACGGCGGCGACGCGGCCGGCCCGGTGGTGGCGGCGGTACTGCGGGCGGGGCCCTGACCGGGCCGTAGTCGTGGTGCCGTCCCCGCCGCGGCGGGGACGGACCGGAACTGCCTGGTGCGGGAACCGGGCCGTTCAGTAGCGTGCCGGGCATGAGCACATCCGACATGACCCCCACCGCGACCTCCTCCGACGCCCACCCCCGGTTCGCCGAAGCCCTGCGCGAGCTGGGTCTCGACGTCGAGGTACGCCGCTTCCCCGACGCCACCCGCACCGCGGTCGAGGCCGCCGCGGCGATCGGCTGCGAACTCAGCCAGATCGTCAAGTCGCTGGTCTTCGAGGCGGACGGCGCCCCGGTCCTCGTCCTGATGGACGGTTCGTCCCGGGTGGACGTCGAACGCGTACGGAACGAGCTGGGCGCCGGGAAGGTCGAGCGGGCCGGGGCCGACCTGGTCCGGGAGACCACGGGGTACGCGATCGGCGGCGTACCGCCCTTCGGCCACGTGACGAGGACCCGGGTACTGGCCGACCGCGGCCTGCTCGACCACGCGGTGGTGTGGGCCGCGGCGGGCACCCCGCACACCGTCTTCCCGCTCGACCCGAAGAGCGTGGTCGAGTTCGCGGGCGGCACGCTGGTGGACGTGCGCGAGCGGACCGCGTGACCCCCCTGGTGGCGGCGGCCGTCCTGGTCGCCGCGATCACGCACGCCAGCTGGAACGCGATCGCCCACGCGATACGTGACCAGCTCCTGTCCTTCACCCTGATCTCCGGAGGCGGGGCGCTGATCGGGGCTCTCCTGGCCTGCTTCGTACCGCTCCCGGCAGCCGGGGCCTGGCCGTACCTGTTCCTCTCCGCGGGCCTGCACGTGGCGTACATGGTGCTGCTGATGCGGTCGTTCACGCTGGGCGACTTCGGCCAGATGTATCCGATCGCCCGGGGCACGGCCCCCCTCGTGGTGACGGTCCTGGCCGCCCTCCTCCTCGGTGAGCGACCGGACGCCTGGGCCGCCGCGGGCGTCGCCGTGGCCTCGGCGGGGCTCGTCGGGCTGGCCCTGTGGGGAATCCGCGGTTCCGGCAGGCGGCCGCACGGACCCGCGGTCCTGGCGGCCCTCGCGACGGGCCTGGCGATCGCCGCGTACACGACGGTCGACGGGGTCGGGGTGCGTGCCTCGGGGACGCCGCTCGGCTACATCGCCTGGCTGATGATCGTGCAGGGTGTGGCGATCCCGGCGTACACCTCCTGGCGCCGGCGCGGCGAACTGCCCTCCCAGCTTTCCCCGTTCATCGCGCGCGGACTGGTGGGCGCGAGCCTGTCCTTCGCCGCGTACGCGCTGGTCCTGTGGGCGCAGACGAAGGCCCCGCTCGCCCCGATCGCCGCGCTGCGGGAGTCCTCGATCATCGTGGGAGCCGCGATAGGCACCCTGTTCTTCAAGGAACGCTTCGGCGCCCCGCGGATCGCGGCCGCCGGGCTGATGGTGGTGGGCATCGGACTAATGCTGCACACGAGTTGAGCCGAGGGGTGCCGCGGGAGCCGGCCGGGGCCTCTCAGAACTTCCCCGACTGCTCCTCCGTACGGTGGCCCAGTTCCCTCCGGAACTCCGCGAGGAAGCGCACGCTGAGCGGCGGCCACCCCCAGAAGTCGAACGCGAGCGCGCCCAGGGCGAATCCGGACCCGAAGTCCCACTCGGTGACCGGCGAGGAGACTCCGCAGGCGGAGCAGGGCGCCGTGCCCTCCCCGGTCTCCTTCCAGGCGTCGATACCGTCCCGGAACGGCTGCCAGACCTCGTCGTCCGGTTCGAACTCCTCCGGGTAGTCGATGACGACGGTCCTCGTCCCGCATCTCGGGCAGGTCGCCGAGTCCGCGGTGTCCTCGCCCTGACCGCCGACGTGGTGGTCCCGTCCGACAACGACCGCCACCGGGGCGGGGATCCACGACGGGTCGGAGTCGTCGGCCACGGCCCGCGCCCAGTCGGGGCCGGGCACATGGCCCTGGTCCACGGTCAGGCTGTACATCGCGTCGCCGGACAGCTCACGGGTGATCAGCCCCCGGCCGACCATCCAGTCGACCATCCGCCCGGCGAGCGGCCCGGCCTCCTCGCCGGTCGCCTCCAGATCGACGATCCGCTCGAAGAAGTCACCCATCGACGTCACCCCGTGTCCTCGGCACCGCTTCCTCCAAGGCCGGTCACTCTGTCACGCGGGTCCGACAACCGCGTCCCGTGCGGGCAGTTCGACGACCACCTCGTCGTCCTCGACGGCGTCCGTCGGCCGGAAACCGAGAGAGGTGTAGAGCGTTGCGGCGGCGGTGTTGCCGGGGGCGTACGACAGGCGGACGACCTCGCAGCCGTCCTGCTCCGCGAGCCAGGCCGTGAGCGTGCGCATGACGGCGCGCCCGACGCCCTTGCCCTGCTCGGGGCCGTCGATCAGCATGCCGCCGATCCAGTACGAGCCGTCGTCGTCCCGGGCCCACATCACATGCCCGAGCGCCGCGTCGTCGGCGTGGACGGCCAGCGAGTTCCAGGTGTCCTCGCGCATCGACAGCAGAAGGTACCGGGCAGCCAGCGCGGGGACGTGGTCGCGCTGGCTGTCCAGGGGGGCGACATCGGCCACCGCACGCCAGTTGTCGCTGTCCACCTCGCGCAGGGTGACGCGCCGGCCGGTCCGGTCCGAGAATCCGTGATCAATCATCGAGGGAGGGTAGGCCGTGGTTCTCCGTCCCGGCTAGCGGGTTTTCCCGCCCTGCGACAACGCGTTGCGGAAGCCCGTGTTGACTCCGAGCAGTCCGCCGTCCACCCGCAGCGTCGTCCCCGTGATCCAGGACGCGTCGCGGGAGGCGAGGAAGGCGACGGCGGACGCGATGTCGTCCGGGGCGCCGAGCCGGCCGAGCGGGTAGAGGGCGCTCGCCCGCTCCAGTTCGGCGTCGCGGCCCGCCCAGGCCTCCGTGCGGATCGTGCCGGGGGCGATGAGGTTGACGCGCACCCCGCGCGGGCCCGCGTGGCCGGCCAGGGTGCGGGTCAGGCTCGCCAGGCCCGCCTTGGCGGCGCTGTAGGCGTGGCCGCCGAAGTCCTGTTCCCCGTTGACCGAGCCGATGTTGACGATCGCGCCCCGCCCGGATGCCACCAGGTGCGGCAGCGCGGCGCGGGAGCAGCGGTAGGGGCCGGTCAGGGTGATGTCGAGGGTGTGGTCCCAGAATTCGTCCGCCTCGTCCTCGAAGAGGGGCGCGTCCTCGTGGTTGGCGTACGCGTTGTTGACCAGGACGTCGAGCCGGCCGAAGGCCGCGACCACGTGGGCGACAGCCGCCTCGACGGCGGCCCGGTCGCCCACGTCACAGGCCAGGGACTCGGCCGTGCCGCCCCGTTCCCGTATCTCCTTCGCGGTGTGCGCGGCCCGGCCGGCGTCCAGGTCGGTGACGAGTACGGCTGCGCCCTCGGCGGCCAGCCGGTGGGCCGTGGCCGCGCCGATGCCCCGGCCGGCGCCCGTGAGGAGTACGGCGTGACCGGCGAAGCGTGCGTCGGAAGGAGCGGCCGGGGAAGGGGTGGCGGGAGTGGAAGTCATAGAGCCGAACGTACTGCCCTGACCAGGGCCTGGGCACGGGGGTCGGCGGTGACTCCCTTCTGCAGGCCGTTCGTCACGTAACCGAGCGCGATGCCCGATTCCGGGTCGGCGAAGCCGAGAGAACCTCCGCGGCCGGGGTGGCCGAAGGATCCGGGAGCCAGGAGCGGGGCGGCTGTGCCGTGCAGCATGTACCCGAGGCCGAAGCGGGTGTTGACGACCAGGACCCGGTCCGGGCCCTCGGACTCCTCGGTGCGCGCGAGGGTGAGCGTGGCCGGGGCGAACAGCCGGTGGCCGTCCACCTCGCCGATCATCGCGGCGTAGCAGCGGGCGAGTCCGCGCGCGGTGGCGACACCGTTGGACGCGGGCAGTTCGGCCGCACGGTAGGCGGGGTCGTTCTCGTCGGGGAAAGGGGCGATGGCCCCGAAGGCGCGGCGGGTGAGCGAGTCGGGGTCGCGGTAGGCCTCGACCACGGACCGCTTGGGGCGCACGCGCAGGGCACCCCCGTTGTGCTCGGTCACGGGCGGCTCCACGGGGCCGATCCGTCCGACCCGGTGCGCCTCGTCCGCCGGGAGCCCGAACCAGAAGTCCAGGCCGAGCGGACGGGCGATCTCCTCGGCGACCCAGCGGCCGATGGTGCGCCCGGTGGCCCTGCGTACCAGTTCGCCGATGAGCCAGCTGTAGGTCTGGGCGTGGTACCCGTGGTCGGTGCCGGGCTCCCACAGGGGCCGCTGGGCGGCGACGGCCCGCGGGCCGGAGGTCCCGTCTGCGGCCTCCTCGGGCGTCAGCGTCCCGTCGAGTGCGGCGAGTCCGGCGCGGTGGGCGAGGAGATGGCGTACGAGAACGCGTTCCTTGCCGTTCGCCTTGAACTCGGGCCAGTACGTACCGACCGGGGCGTCCAGGTCCACCTGGCCCCGCTGGTGCAGCAGCAGCGGTACGGCCGCGGCGACGCCCTTTCCGGCCGAGCGGACGACCTGGACGGTGTCGACCGCCCAGGGTTCGGCCCCGTCGACATCCCTCGTACCGGCCCACAGATCCACGACCTTGCGCCCGTGACGGTAGACGGCCACGGCCGCTCCCCGCTCCCCGCGCTGTTCGAAGTTACGGACGAAAGCATCCCGTACCGCCTCGAACCCGGGCGTCACCGTGCCCCGTACATCCACGCCTGCTCCCGCGCTCCCGCTCATCCCCCCATGGTGCATCCCGCCGCAGGTCGGGCGGGTGGCGGGTCACCCCATGTTCACGCATGCGGAACGGACACGGAACGCGGGTCGAAGCCGAAGGGCAGCTCCAGCCGGTGGCTGCGCATCAGTTCCTCGTCGCAGAGGAGGTCCTGGGTGCGGTCGTCGGCGGCGATCACCCCGTCGCTGAGGATGACGGCCCGCGGGCAGAGTTCGAGGGCGTACGGCAGGTCGTGGGTGACCATCAGCACCGTGACGTCCAGGGAGCGCAGGATGTCCGCGAGTTCGCGGCGGGAGGCCGGGTCGAGGTTGGAGGAGGGCTCGTCCAGGACGAGGATCTCGGGCCGCATCGCGAGGACGGTGGCGACGGCGACCCGGCGGCGCTGCCCGAAGGAGAGGTGGTGCGGTGGGCGGGTCGCGAACTCCTCCATGCCGACCTGCTTGAGCGCGGCGGTGACCCGCTCCTCCAGCTCGGGGCCGCGCAGTCCGGCGGCGGCGGGTCCGAAGGCGACGTCCTCGCGGACGGTCGGCATGAAGAGCTGGTCGTCGGGGTCCTGGAAGACGATGCCGACCCGGCGGCGGATCTCGGCGAGGTGGCGCCTCTCCACGGGCAGCCCGGCGACCCGGACGCTGCCGGCGCCCGCGTCGAGGATTCCGTTGAGGTGCAGGACGAGGGTGGTCTTGCCGGCGCCGTTGGGGCCGAGGAGGGCGACCCGTTCGCCGCGGGCCACGGTCAGGTCGACGCCGAAGAGGGCCTGGTGTCCGTCGGGGTAGGCGTAGGCGAGGCCACTGACCTCGAGGGACGGGGCGGCGGGGTGCAGGCTCATACGGTCCATCCCAGCAGACACACGGCGAGGGCGGTCAGGGGGAGTGCCGAGGCGTACGCCCACTGGGTGCGGGAGGCGGTCACCTCGTCGATGACGGGCATGGTGCCGGTGTAGCCGCGGCTGACCATAGCGAGGTGGACCCGTTCGCCGCGCTCGTAGGACCGGATGAACAGGGCTCCGGCCGTCTTGGCCAGGACACCCCAGTGCCGTACGCCGCTCGCCTCGAATCCGCGGGAGCGGCGGGCGATCGACATCCGCCGCAGCTCGTCGGTGATCACATCGCCGTACCGGATCATGAAGGAGGCGATCTGTACGAGCATCGGCGGCAGCCTGAGCCGCTGGAGCCCGAGCAGCAGGGAGCGCAGCTCGGTGGTGGAGGCCAGGATCACCGAGGCGGCGACGCCGAGGGTCCCCTTGGCGAGGACGTTCCAGGCGCCCCAGAGGCCGGGAACGCTGACGGAGACGCCGAGGAGTTCGGTCTGCTCGCCGGGCACCACGAACGGCATCAGCAGAGCGAACGCCACGAACGGCACCTCGATGGCCAGCCGCTTCAGCAGGAACCCGGCGGAGATCCGGGCCAGGCCCGCGACGACACCGAGCAGGACCGCGTACAGGGCGAAGGCCCACACGGCCTCGCGCGGGGTGGAGACGACGACCACGACGAAGCACAGGACGGCGGCGAGCTTGCAGTGCGGGGGAAGGCCGTGGACCGGTGAGTGCCCGTGCCGGTAGAGCTTGTGTGCGTGGCCGGCGCCCATGTCAGGCGGCCCCGGTGACGGGGGTGGACGGCGCTTCGGAGGTGCGGCGCCGGCGCACCGCCCAGAAGACCCCGCTGCCGACGGCGACGGTGGCACCGACACCGATCACTCCGGCGAGACCGCCGGAGATCCGGGCGTCGCCGATGTCCTTGACGCCGTAGTCGGCCAGCGGGGAGCCGGCCGCGCCGTGCTCCTGGACCTTCTCGTCGATGCCCTTGTCGGCGGCGACCTTCTCCAGGCCGTCCGGGTTCGCGGAGGCGTAGAAGGAGACGAAGCCCGCGAGGACGAGGGCGGCGGCCAGGCCGGTGGCCCAGACCTTGCGTGTGGAGCGGGCCGCGACGGCTACGGGGGCGGGGGCTGCGGCCGGGGCGTCGACGAGCTCGCCGCCGACGCGCAGCTTGAGCGGGGCCGCAAGTCCTCGGGCGCCGTACACGAGGTCGGGGCGCACCGCGATGACGGCGCCGACGGTCAGCGCGGTGATCGCGGCTTCACCGATGCCGATGAGGACGTGGACACCGACCATCGCGGTGAGGACCTTGCCGAGGGGGACGTCGGTGGTCCCGCCGATCGCGTAGATCAGGGTGAAGGCGGCGGCAGCGGCCGGTACGGAGACCAGGGCGGCCACGAAGGAGGCGGCGGTCGTCGAGCGGCGCCCGCGGGGCAGCACACGTGTCAGCCCGCGGAAGAGGCCGTAGGCGACGACCGTGGTGACGACGCCCATCACCGTGATGTTCACGCCGAGCGCGGTGAGACCGCCGTCGGCGAAGAGGATTCCCTGCATCAGCAGGACGACCGCTATGCAGAGGACCCCGGTGTACGGCCCGACGAGGATCGCGGCCAGCGCCCCGCCCAGGAGGTGGCCGCTGGTGCCGGCGGCGACCGGGAAGTTCAGCATCTGCACGGCGAAGATGAAGGCGGCGACCAGACCGGCCAGCGGGGCCGTGCGCTCTCCCCCGGTGCCGTCCGAGAGGGAGGTGCCGCCCAGTTCTCGCCGGGCGCCCCGGAGGCTGACGGCGACCGCGCCTGCGGCGATGACGCCGGCGACGGCGGAGACGGGTGCATTGATGAATCCGTCGGGTACATGCATGGAGTGGCTCCGCTTTCGGGCGTTTTCGCGGGCGGGGTCGGGAACCGCTCAATGATAGTGCCCTGTTGCAAACGGTTCGCAAGAGCGTACGCAACACAACTACTCCCCCTTCCCAACGTGCCCAATATGGGACATATGGCACATTGGAGAGGAGAGATGCATACACAGGAGGAGCCGGCCCATGTCCCTCGTGATCCAAGAACATGCCAGAGCCCGGCTCATCACCGACGGACCCGACCCCCGGCCGGTCCCCGTCGAGCTCATCTGCGACACCGATGCCCCGCAGACCGTCCACGTCCGACTCCCCGGCGACGTCGACTGGGCGTTCGGCCGCGACCTCCTGGAGAGCGGACTCCGCGGCCCCGTCACACGCGGCGACATACGGGTGTGGCCGTGCGGCCGCGCCCAGCTGGTCCTGGAGCTGCACTCCCCGGACGGCGTCGCCGTGTTCCAGTTCGACGTCGCGCCGCTGATCCGGTTCCTGCACCGTACGCACGAGGCCATCGAGCGCCGGGCCCCCGCTCCCGCTGCCCCCGCCGCTCCGGCCCCCGCTCCCGCTCCGGCCGCGTCCGTCACCCGCGCATGACGCCGGACGCCCTCGCATGACGAAGGCCCCCGTGCCGCGTGCACGGGGGCCTTCTGTCGCCCCGGTCCCCCGTCCCCACAGGTAACCGGTGCACCGGGGCCGCGCTCCGCTCAGACGCGGGCCCCGGGGTACGTGCGGCTCGGACCGCGGATCAGACGCGGGCCAGTTCGCGCTCCCCGCCGTCCGCCGGGCCGTCGGCCAGGTCCTTGCGCAGACCCTCGCCCTCCACGTCCACGTTCGGCAGTACGCGGTCCAGCCAGCGCGGCAGCCACCAGGCCCGCCGGCCGAGCAGGGCGAGCACCGCCGGCACGATGGCCATGCGGACCACGAAGGCGTCGAAGAAGACGGCGATGGCCAGCGAGAAGCCGATCATCTTGATCATCGACTCGTGGGAGCCGATGAAGCCCGCGAAGACCGCCATCATGATCACCGCGGCGGCCGTGACCACCCGGGCCCCGTGCTTGAAGCCGGTGACGATGGCCTGGCCGGGCGTCTCCCCGTGGACGTACGCCTCACGCATCCGGGTGACCAGGAAGACCTCGTAGTCCATCGCGAGGCCGAAGACCACACCGACCATGAAGATCGGCATCATGCTCATGATCGGCCCGGTCTGCTCGACCCCGAAGACCGAGGCGAGCCAGCCCCACTGGAAGACCGCGACGACCGCACCCAGGGCCGCTACGACCGAGAGCAGGAAGCCGAGGGCCGCCTTCAGCGGCACCAGCAGCGAGCGGAAGACCACCATCAGGAGCAGGAATGCCAGGCCGACGACGAGCGCCAGGTAGGGCAGCAGCGCGTCGTTCATCTTCTGCGAGAAGTCGATGTTCATCGCCGTGGCGCCGGTGACCAGCACCTCGGCGCCGGTGTCGCTCTTGATGTCCGTACCCGCGTCACGGATCGCGTGGACGACCTGCTCCGTCTCGGTGGAGCTCGGACGGTCCTCCGGGATGACGGTGATGGTCGCGGCGTCGCCGGCCTTGTTGAAGGTGGCCGGGGTGACGGCCGCGACATGGCCGATGCCCTCGATCTCCTGGGAGACCTGGTCGACCGCGGTCTTGCCGTCCGAGCTGCCCTTGGTGTCGACGACGACCAGCAGCGGACCGTTGAACCCGGGCCCGAAACCGTCGGACAGCAGGTCGTAGGCCTGGCGCTGCGTGGTGCTCGTCGGCTGGGAACCGTCGTCCGGCAGGCCCATCTCCAGCGAGGCAGCGGGTACGGCGATGACTCCGAGGCCGATGACCCCGGTGAGCAGGACCCACACCGGCTTGCGGAGCACGAACCGCGCCCAGCGGGTGCCCATGTTCGGCTTGGCCTCGGGCTTGTTCTCCGCCTCGGCGGCCTTGCGCGCCTTGCGCCCCATGACCCGCTTGCCCGCGAAGCCCAGCAGCGCCGGAACGAGGGTGAGCGCGATGAGGACGGCGATCGCGACCGTTCCCGCGGCGGCGAAGCCCATCTTCGACAGCATCGGGATGTTGACGACAGCGAGGCCGACCAGGGCGATGACGACGGTCAGACCCGCGAACACGACCGCCGATCCGGCGGTGCCGACGGCGCGGCCGGCGGCTTCCTCGCGCTCACGGCCCTCCGCCAGTTCGGCGCGGTAGCGGGAGACGATGAAGAGCGCGTAGTCGATACCGACCGCGAGGCCGATCATCATCGCGAGCGTGGACGTGGTGGAGCCCAGGTCGAACACGTTCGCCAGGGCCGTGATCAGCGATACGCCGATACCGACGCCGATGAGCGCGGTGAGCAGCGGGAGCCCCGCCGCGATCAGCGAACCGAAGGTGATCACGAGGACCACCGCGGCGATGGCGACACCGATGATCTCGGTGGCCCCGGTCTCCGGCATCACCTGGAGCGCGTCACCGCCGATCTCCACGGTCATTCCGCTGCTCTGCGCGGCCTCGCCCGCTTCTTCGAGCGCCTCGCGCGTCCCGTCGGTGAGCTCCATCGAGCTGACGTCGTAGGAGACGGAGATGTACGCCGTCGAGCCGTCCTTGCTGACGGCGTTCGTCGCGAACGGGTCGGCGACGGAGGCGATCTGGTCCGAGCCGGACTTCAGCTCGGCGACGATCTCCTTGACCTCGGCCTTGTTGGCCGCGTCGGTGACCTTCTGATCGCCGGGTGCCTTGAAGACGACCCGGGCGGTGGCGCCGTCGGCGCTGCCCCCGGGGAAGCGCTGTTCCAGCAGGTCGAAGGCCTTCTGGGCTTCCGTACCGGGGATGGAGAAGGAACTGGAGGTGGCGGTGGACGCGGAGGCGGCACCGAATCCGGCGAGCGCCAGCAGGGCCACCCAGACGAGGGCGACATAGCGGCGGCGCCGGAAGGCAAGCCGGCCGAGCTTGTAAAGGAATGTGGCCACGGAGGGGTACTCCCGGTCAGGTCGTTGAGTGGAAAAGGGCGTGAGGAACCGGCCCGACGACGAGAGCGGCGTGTCAGGTGGAGCTTCGGGGAGGGGTCCTCGGAAAGGAAAGGGAAAGAAAAGGGGACGTCAGACGCCGAGGGCGGGGAACACCACGGCTTCGACATAGTCGACGAGGAACGCCTGGTCGACCGAGCGGTCCTCGACGAGCTGCCTGGCGGCGAAAGCGCCGATCATCATGTGCGGTACATAGGGGAGCGCCGGATTGTCCGGACGCACTTCACCCCGGTCCACGGCCCGCTGGAGCAGCGCCCCGAGACCGGTCATCTCCGGCTCGATCATCAGCTCGCGCAAGGCCTGGAACAGATCGGGATTGTCATGAACGGCATGGGTCAGACCCCGCATCAGCGCGGAGTTCTTCTCCATCTGACAGTCGTCGGTGCTCAGCAGCACGGCTTGGAAATCGCCGCGCAGCGAACCGGTGTCGACCTCGGCAAGATGCACCGGCTTGTCGTTCCGGAGCGCCTTGACGACCAGCTCGGCCTTGCTCCCCCACTGGCGGTAGAGGGTGGCCTTGCTGGAACGGGTGCGGGCGGCAACGGCATCCATGGTCAGGGCCTCGTACCCGACCTCGCCGAGCAGGTCGAGCACGGAGGTGTACAGCTCGCTCTCGCGTTCCGGCGTGAGCCGACTGCGTGCCATGTCCCGACCTCCTTGTCCGTTGCGCCTGCTGGACCGTACGTCGGCGGCCGGTCACCGGAATGATCAACCAAACGAACGAAACTGTTTCGTACACTTCGAAGGTACTCCCCCCACCTAGCGAAACGGGACAGTTTCGCTTGTGTCCTGCACCACAAGTTGCCGGAGCCCTCTCGCACGGAAAGCATTGGGGGGTGAGTGACGACGTCGCGTATCTCCGTTTCCCGCACCTCCACAAGGACTTGCTCTGCTTCGCGGCCGAGGACGACCTATGGGTCTCCCCCCTCGTCCCGGCGGGGCAGCGGCCCGGCCGGGCGTGGCGGGTGACTGTCGACCGGACCAGGGTCAGTCATCCGCGCTTCTCACCCGACGGGAGCCGTATCGCCTACACGACCTGGCGCACGCTCGACCCGGAGATCCATCTGGCCCCCGTGGACGGCGGGCCCGCCCGCAGGCTCACGTACTGGGGTTCGACCGACGCCCGGGTCTGCGGCTGGAGCCCCGATCCCGGCGACTCGTCCCAGATCCTCGCCGTGTCCTCGCACAACCAGCCGTTCTCCTACTTCTCGTGGGCCTACAGCGTTCCCACCGACGGCAGCCCCGGCGGCAAGCTCCCCTGGGGGCCGGTCTCCGACATCGCGGTCGCCGACATCGACGGCGAGCGGCGCACCCTCCTGCTCACCGGCAAGCCGCCGCACGAGCCCGCCGCGTGGAAGCGCTACCGGGGCGGGGCCACCGGACGGCTGTGGCTGCACGGCGAGCGGCTGCTGCCGGACATCGGCGGCCATCTGGACTCACCGATGTTCGTCGGGCGCCGGATCGCGTTCCTGTCCGACCACGAAGGGGTCGGCAACCTGTACTCCTGCCTCATGGACGGAAGCGATCTGCGCCGCCACACGGACCACGACGCGTTCTACGCCCGCCACGCCTCCAGCGACGGGAACCGGGTCGTCTACCAGTGCGCGGGCGATCTGTGGCTCGTCGACGACCTGGAGTCGCCGGACGCCGCACCGCGGAAGCTGGAGGTACGGCTCGGCGGGCCCCGGGCGGGCCGGCGCACGTACCAGGTGCCGGCCGCCAGCAACGTCGACTCGCTCTCCGTCGACGAGACGGGCCGGGCGAGCGCCGTCTCCGTACGCGGCAGCCTCTACTGGCTCACGCACCGCGACGGGCCCGCCCGCACGATCACCGACACCCCGGGGGTGCGGGTCCGGCTGCCGGAGATGCTCGGCAGCAGCGGCAAGGTCGCCTACGTGACGGATGCGGACGGCGACGACGCGATCGAGATCGCCTACCTCCCCCGGGCCAGCGGCGACCTCGAGCCCGTCCGGCTGGCCTCCGGACAGCTGGGCAGGGTCCAGGAGCTCACCTCGGACCCGGAGGGCGAGCGACTGGCCATCGCGTCCAACGACGGCCGTCTGCTCCTGCTGGACACAGCTGTGGAGGCGGAGACGGAAGGGGAGGGCGCGGACGGGTCCGAGGACGCCCCGTCGGTCCCCCGGATCCCCGCGGAGGACGTGGTCACCGAGCTCATCCGCTCCGTCAACGGCCCGGTCCGCGATCTGGCGTTCTCGCCGGACGGAGCGTGGCTGGCCTGGTCCCACCCCGGCGTGGGCCGGTCGCTGCGGCAGATCAAACTGGCACGGATCTCGGGTCCCGACGCCCCGGTGATAGTGGATGTCACCAACGGCCGCTTCGAGGACGAGAACCCCGTCTTCACGGGTGACGGCCGCTATCTCGCCTTCCTCTCCTGGCGCGGTTTCGACCCGGTGTACGACGTCCACACCGGCGACCTCTCCTTCCCGCTGGGCTGCCGCCCCTATCTGGTCCCGCTCTCCTCGGCCACCCCGTCCCCGTTCGCCCTGCTGCCGGACGGGCGGCCGGCGGCAGGCGGGCTGGACCCGGTCGACGTCCCCGAAGGCACGGTCGAGGGGACGACGGTCACCGTGGAGTTCGAGGGGCTGGAGAGCCGGGTGACGCCGTTCCCGGTCTCCGCGTCGAAGTACTCGGGGCTGCAGCCGGTCAGCGGCGGCGGTCTGGTCTGGATGCGCTGGCCGATCTCCGGCGCCCTGGGCGAGACGTTCGCGAACCCCTCGGACATGTCGGGCCGGCCCACGCTGGAGCACTTCAACATCGCGAAGGCACGCAAGACCGAACTCGTCGACCACCTGGACTGGTTCGCGGTCAGCGGTGACGCGAGCAGGCTGGTCGTGATGGACGACGGCGAACTGCGCGCCGTACCGTCCAACGAGCCCGGCGACAACGACTCGACGGTCTTCCTCGATCTGCGCCGGATCCTGCACGACGTCGACCCGGCAGCGGAATGGCGCCAGGCCTACGGGGAAGCGGGACGCATCATCCGGGCCTACTTCTGGGAACCGGACATGTGCGGCATCGACTGGGACGGGGTGCTCGACCAGTACCGGCCGCTCGTCGAACGGGTCGCCTCACCCGACGAGTTCGCGGACCTGCTGCGGGAGGTCCTGGGCGAACTCGGCACCTCCCACGCGTACGTCTCCCCCGCCCGCCGCAACGAGGGCCCGCCGCACTACCAGCGGGCGATCGGACTGCTGGGCGCGAACCTCGTGTGCCGCGACGGGGACTGGACGCTCCAGCGGATCCTGCCCGGTGAGTCCTCGGACTCCAAGGCCCGCTCACCGCTTGCCGGTACGGGCATCCGGGAGGGAGCGGTCCTCACCCATGTCGACGGCCGGCCCGTCGACCCGGTGACGGGCCCGTACCCGCTGCTGACGGCTGCGGGCGGCACCACGGTGGAGCTGACGTTCCGGCCGGCCGGGGGCGAGTGCGGCGGCCGGTCCCGGCGCATCGCGATCGTCCCGCTGGTCGACGAACGGCCGCTGCGCTACCAGGACTGGGTGGCCAAGCGCCGCGAGGTCGTACGGGAACTGAGCGGCGGCAAGTGCGGGTACCTGCACATCCCGGACATGGGCGGATCGGGCTGGGCGCAGTTCAATCGCGACCTGCGCCTGGAGGTCTCCCGCCCGGCCCTGATCGTGGACGTGCGCGGCAACGCGGGCGGCCACATCAGCGAACTGGTCGTCGAGAAGCTCACCCGGACGATCCTCGGCTGGGACCTGACCCGCAACGCGCAGGCGGTCAGTTACGCGTCCAACGCTCCGCGGGGTCCTGTGGTGGCGCTGGCGGACGAGGCGACCTCCTCCGACGGCGACATGATCACGGCCGCGTTCAAACTGCTGAAGCTGGGGCCGGTGGTGGGTCAGCGCACCTGGGGCGGGGTGGTCGGCATGACCGGGCGCCACCGGCTCGGCGACGGCACGGTGATCACGGTGCCGATGAACGCGGCCTGGTTCGACACGTACGGCTGGTCCGTCGAGAACCACGGTGTCGGCCCGGACCTGGAAGCCCTGCGCACCCCCCTGGACTGGGCCGAGGGCCGCCACGCGGTCCTTGACGACGCGGTAAGGGTGGCCCTGGACCTCCTGGCGGTCCACCCGGCGGCCACACCCCCCACCTACGCAACAGCCCCGATCCTGCGCCGTCCCCCACTGCCACCACGCTGACGGCAACCCCCGGCCCACCCGACGTACGGGGGCACCTTCGAGCCCACCCCGGCAACCCCCAGCCCCCGACGCTCGAGGGCATCTTTGAGCCCGGCAGCCCTCCAGCCCGCCCGGCGCTTGAGGGCATCTTTGAGCCCGGACACCCCCAGCCCTCCCGGCGCTTGAGGGCATCTCTTGAGCCCGGACACCCCCA